>JBAVCR010000537.1:0-5944 GCA_049586815.1 Anaeromyxobacteraceae bacterium | reverse complement strand
GGACCCGGCGACGCTCGCCGCCGGGGTGCGGACGGCCCTCGAGGCCGCCGGGATGCGGGTCGACTACGCCGAGCTCGTCCACCCGGAGTCCTTGCGCCCCGTGGAGCGCGCCGCGCCCGGGACCCGCGCGCTCGCCGCCGCCTTCCTCGGTCGGACCCGGCTCATCGACAACGTGGCGCTGCCATGAGGAAGGGCAAGCGAGCGAACGCCGACGACGGCATCCAGGTCGTCGCCCAGAACCGGCGCGCCCGCTTCGACTACGCCATCGAGGAGAAGGTCGAGGCCGGGCTCGTCCTCACCGGCAGCGAGGTGAAGTCGATCCGCGAGGGCAACGTCGCGCTCTCCGACTCCTACGCGGCGCTCCGCGGCGACGAGCTCTTCCTCTTCAACTGCCGCATCGGCGAGTACAAGGCGGCCGCCGCCTTCGGCCACGCGCCGCTCCGCGAGCGGAAGCTCCTGCTCCGCCGCTCCGAGATCGAGAAGCTGCGCGGGAAGGTCGAGCAGCGCGGCTACACGCTCGTCCCGACCTCCCTCTACTTCAAGGACGGCTGGGCCAAGGTGGAGCTGGGGCTCGGCCGCGGCAAGACGCACGAGGACCGGCGCGACCACATCGCCGAGCGGGAGAGCCGCCGCGAGATGGACCGCGCCATGAGCCGGAAGCGTCGTTGACCGGGATGTAGGCGAACCCCCCACCCCCCGGTCGCGGCGCCCCCCACGGGGCATGCCCTGTCTCCCTTCCAGGGGACTGCTACCCTGTTGGACGCGGCCATGTTCGATCGGGTCAAGCTGCGGAGGGACCTCACCGACTGCGGGGGGAGGATGCTCGCCCGCGCCGGGACGGTCGTCTCGGTGGAGTCGATCGCGGAGACCGCCAGCGGGGCCCGCCCGCCGGCCGCCGCGCCGCTCTCCGAGACCTTCGTCTCCGACGACCTCGGAGGCGCCCTCCGCGACCCGGCCTACCAGCACCTCTTCCGGACGCCGGAGGTGGAGGCGGCGGTGCGGGGCGCGGTGGATTCGGCGCAGCTGCCCCAGCCCCTCGTGGAGGAGCTCGCCGCCGCGAAGCTCCTCGACCCGCTCCGCTACGCCCACGCGCTCTCCACCGCCGTGGTCACGACGCGCCTCATCCTCGCCGCGGCCGGCACGGCGCGGGCCTCGCCGCAGATCGCCGCCGCGGCGCTCCTCCACGACATCGGGATGCGCCACGTGCCCCCGCGCGTGCTCCGGGCCCCGGGGGCGCTCCAGGGGGACGACGCGCTGGAGGTGGCGCAGCACCCCTTCATCGGCGCCTTCCAGCTCGCCCGCCTGCTCGGGAGCCACCCGGCGGTGGAGGCGGCGCTGGCCCACCACTGGCGGGACGGGCAGGGGTACCCGGACCTCGTCACCCGCCCGTCGCCCACGACCGAGGTGGTGGCGGTGGCGAGCGCCTTCGCCGCGCTCACCCACACCCGCTCCTACCGCTCGGAGCCCTACGACGCCCGCGGCGCCGCCGACGTCCTCGTGGCCGAGGCGGCCTCGGGGCACGCCGACCCGTTCGCGGTGAAGCTGCTCGTCCACGCCATGCGGGGCGCCGACGGCCCGCTGAACGGGCTGCGCTTCGCGCGCGCGCGCCCGGGAGCGACGCCGGAGGTGAACCGGCACACCCGCATCTCCCCGCCGGCTCGGCGGATGGTCTAGCTTTCGGGACTACAGCCCGGAGGCCCGGGCGAGCAGGTCCCAGGTGTAGAGCCCGGTGTCGTGCCCGTCGGACCAGTGGATCTGGATGGCGTAGCTGCCGACCGGGTCGATGCGCTCGGCGCGGATGTCGAGCGGGATGGTGGACGGGTCGAGGATCTTCCTGCCCGTCCCCTCCTCGATGCAGCTGGCGCACGGGCAGAGGTCCCGGAGCGTGAAGGCCGGCAGGATGGCCACGCGCCCCCCGCCCCAGGTGATCTCGAACTCGTTGCGCGCGTTCAGGTCGATGGCCTCCGGCGGCGCCGTGGGCGGCGGGCGGGAGGGTATCCGGTCGAGCAGTCCCATGGGCGGATAGATGTCGCCGGCGCGGCCGCGCGTCAAGCGGTGCGCGAGAGGGCGACGAGCAGGTCGGAGCGGTCCTCGAAGGGGGTCGTGCAGGGCGGGCCGTCGGCGGCGACGAGCTCGGAGTGGCCGAGCGCCGGCGCGAGGCGGAGGATGGCCGAGGATCGGGTCCCGTAGACGTCCCCGTGGTGGATGCAGAGGCCCGGGCCGGGCGGCAACGCGTGGCTCGCGAGCAGCTCGCGGAGCCTGGCCGGGGCCGGGTCGACGGGCCAGCGGGCCCGGAGCGCCTCGCCGCGCGGATCGCGCCCGTGGGGGGAGCGCTCGGTGGCGACGTGCAGGCCCGGGCCGAGGTCCTCGAGGGCCGCCTGGTCGCCGTCGTACCACCAGAGGAACGCGGTGGCGGCGTCGGCCACGAGGAGGTGGAACGGGTTGTACCTCCCGGCGTCGGTCCGGTCCGCCTCCTCGCGCGCCGCGGCGGCGGACGGGAAGGAGAGCATGCGCGAGACGATGCTCCCCCGGGAGAGCCGGTCGGGATCGGGCAGGTGGCCGGGCGAGGCGTGGAAGTTGGTGATCCCGGCGAAGATGCCGGACGCCCCCACGCCGATCCAGGTGCCTCCGGCGAGCGCGTCGCGCGGGGCGGCGTGGCGGGGAGCGCCGGGAGGGGAACGGATCGCCCAGCCCTCGGAGGGGCGGGAGAGCCGCTCGTCGCGGTTGGCGGCGACGACGAGCGGCCAGCGCCGGTCGGCGTGGAAGGCGAGTGCGAGCGTGCACACGCCCGGGATCTACTTCTTGCCGACCGCGACCGCCCGGGCGTTCTTCACGGAGGCCAGCAGCAGCTGGCGCTGCAGCTCGAGCTGGGCCGGGAGGGTCTTCCCCAGCTTGTCGAACCACTCCTTCGCGTCCTCGAGCTCGAGCTGCCACTCGCCCAGGTCGATGCGGGTGGCGGCCTCCACCGACTCCTTCGGGACGTCGAGGCCGGTCATGTCGAGGTCGCCGGTGACCGGTACCCAGCCCAGGACGGTCTCCTGGGCGTTGGTGCGGCCGTGGGCGCGGTCGAGGATCCACTTGAGGACCCGCATGTTGTCGCCGTAGCCCGGCCAGACGAACTTGCCCGCGTTGTCCTTGCGGAACCAGTTCACCATGAAGATCTTGGGCGGGTTGGGGATGCGGTCCTGCATGTCGAGCCAGTGCTGCAGGTAGCTCCCGGCGTCGTAGCCCAGGAAGGGCAGCATGGCCATGGGGTCGCGGCGGACCACGCCCACCGCGCCGGTGGCGGCGGCGGTGGTCTCCGAGCCCATGGTGGCGCCCAGGTAGACGCCGTGGGTCCAGTTGAAGGACTGGAGCACGAGCGGGACGGTGGTGGAGCGGCGGCCGCCGAAGATGATGGCGCTGATGGGCACCCCCCGCGGGTCATGGGCGAACCGGGAGAGCGCCGGGTTGTTCGCCATGGGCGCCGTGAAGCGGCTGTTCGGGTGGGCCGCCTTGTCGGCGCTGCCCTTCTTCCAGGTGTCGCCCTTCCAGTCGATGAGCGTGTCGGGGGCCGGGTCGTCGTGCCCCTCCCACCAGACGTCGCCGTCGGCGGTGCGGGCCACGTTGGTGAAGAACGTGTCCTTGGTGATGCTCGCCATGGCGTTCTTGTTGGTCTTCGTGTTGGTCCCGGGGACCACGCCGAAGTAGCCGTACTCGGGGTTCACGGCCCAGAGGCGGCCGTCGGGCCCGACGCGCATCCAGGCGATGTCGTCGCCCACGGTGCGGATCTTCCAGCCCTCGAGCTCCTTGGGCGGGATGAGCATGGCGAAGTTGGTCTTGCCGCAGGCCGACGGGAAGGCGGCGGCCACGTAGCTGATCTCGCCGGTCGGGCTCTCGGCCTCGAGGATGAGCATGTGCTCGGCGAGCCAGCCCTCCTTGCGCGCCAGGTAGGAGCCGATGCGGAGCGCGAGGCACTTCTTGCCGAGCAGCGCGTTCCCGCCGTAGCCGGAGCCCACCGACCAGATGGTGTTGTCCTGGGGGAAGTGGGTGATGAAGCGCTTCTCGGGATCGCACTCGGCGACCGCGTGGAGCCCCTTGTTGAAGTCGTTCTTGTCGCCGAGCCGGTCGAGCGCGACCTGGCCCATGCGCGTCATGGTGCCCATGTTGAGCGCCACGTAGACCGAGTCGGTGAGCTCGATGCCCACCTTGGCGAAGGGCGAGTCGGCCGGGCCCATCACGTAGGGCACCACGTACATGGTGCGGCCCTTCATGCACTTGTCGTAGAGGCCGCGCATCTTCGCGTACATCTCGGCGGGGGCGACCCAGGCGTTCGTGGGGCCGGCCTCCTCCTTGGTGGGCGTGCAGATGATGGTGAGGTGCTCGACGCGGGCGACGTCGTTCTTGTTGGAGTGGTGGTAGTAGCAGCCCGGCCACTTCTTCTGGTCGAGGGGGATGAGCACCTTGTCGACCACCGCCTGGGCGATGAGCTCCTGCCGCTCGCGGTCCGACCCGTCGAGCCAGAGGATCTTGTCGGGCGTGGTGAGCTTCGCCATCTCCTCCACCCAGGCCAGCAGGTGGGGGTTCTTCGTGGGTGCGACCGTCGAGGACATGCTCGGGACTCCCTGGGCAGAAGGAAGGGAAATGGGGCTCGCGAGAGCCCTCTTTGATAGCACAGGGCCCCCGAGGGATGAAGGGCCCGGCGCGTCACGGGAGGTACGCCCGGATCAGCCCTTCAGCTTCTCCCGCAGGAGGTCGCCCAGCGTCCCGAAGCCCTTGCCGCTGGCCCGGGGGGCCTTCGCCATGTACTCGCTGGCCTCGCGCCGCTCGTCGGCCGCCTCGGCCTGGGTGCGGGAGAGCCGGATCCGGCCGCGCTCGTCGATCTCGGTGACGAGGACGGTGAGCTCCGTCCCGGCCGGGAAGGCCTTGCGCAGGTCCTGTCCACGGGGGGTGCCGGTCTCGGCCGCGGGGACGAGCCCGCGCCCCCCGGCGAAGCGGACGAAGACCCCGTAGGGCTCGATCCGGTCGACCGTGCCCTTCACGACGTCGCCCGCCCTGGGCGGCGGGGGAGGGGCGGAGGCCGGCCGGGGCGGCGCCGCCACCGGCTCGGGGCGGGGCACGAGGGCCCGCACGCTGAGCGAGATGCGCGTGCCCTTCTTCGGATCCTCCTCGACCTTCAGGACCTGGACCTGGACCTTGTCGCCCTGCCGGAGCAGGTCGCCGGGGCGCGACACCCGGTCCCAGGCCAGCTCCGACACGTGCACGAGCCCCTCGACGCCGCCGATGTCGACGAAGGCGCCGTAGTCCTGCACGCTCGTGACGGTGCCCTCGAAGGCGGCGCCCGGCTCGAGACGCTCGCGGGTCTTCCGGGCCTGCTCGGCCCGCTGCTCCTCGAGGAGCGCGCGGCGCGAGAGGACGATGTCCCGCTCGTCGGCCTTCTGGACCCGGAACTGGAAGCGCTGCCCGACCAGCGTGGCGGCGTCGCCCACGAAGCGGACGTCGATCTGGGACATGGGGCAGAAGGCCCGCTGGCCCATCACGTCGACCTCGATGCCGCCCTTGTTGGCGGCGGTGACCACGCCCTCCACCGGCAGCCCGGTCTGGGCGGCCTCCATCACGGCGCGTCGGTCGGAGTGGACGCGGGCCTTGCCGCGGGAGAGCACGACGCCCCGCTCGCCGCCCTTCACCACCACGCCGTCGACGATGTCGCCCGGGGAGAACTCGAGCTTCCCGGTGTCGTCCTGCAGCTCGATGGTCTCGATCATCCCGTCGACCGTGCCCGAGCCGAGCTCGAGGAAGGCGACGTCCTGGCCGATCTGGAGGATCTTGCCGGCCACCTTCTCGCCGGGGTGGAAGTGGCGGCGGGGCTTCTCCGCCTTCGCCGCGTCGGCGAACATGTCGGCGAAGGAGCCCTCCTCGGCCTGGTGGACGTCGGGGGCCGGGGGTGGCTCACCGGGGGGAAGCT
>JBAVCR010000536.1:0-3056 GCA_049586815.1 Anaeromyxobacteraceae bacterium | reverse complement strand
CTCTACAACCGCGCCGACCACGGGTCGGCCGCGGTCCGGGAGCGGCTCGACGCCCGTACCGACGCGCTCGCCGGCGTGCCCCGCACCCGGGAGGCCTTCCGGGCCGCCGCCGCGCGCATCGCGGCGTCGGAGCCGCCCGCCCTCTTTCCGTCCGTGCGGGTGTGCCCGCTCCTCGGCTGGCTCGACCCGGAGCGCACGCGGGTGGGGTGCCTCGCCCATCCGCTCGCGACCGGCGGGCCGGACCTCCGCGACGAGGGCGTCTACGACGCCTCGATCTGCGAGAGCTTCCTCTGCCCGAGCCACTCCTGGCTCGGCGAGGAGGAGGCGGAGGTGGTCGACCGCCTCTGCGGCGACGCCCACCTCTACGGGCTCGTGGTCACCGACGTCCCCTTCGTCCGCGCGGTGCTCGAGGCGGTGGGGCGCACGACCGGCGCGCGGGTCGAGCGGCGCCACCTCGACGACCCGGCCGTGCGGGAGGCCCTGCGGCGGCTCCTCGCACTGAAGGAGGAGCTCGAGCCGGGGTCGGAGGGGCTCTTCGGCGCCTTCCGCCCCGGCGCGGACGGGGAGCCGGTCCCGCGCGCCATCGACTACGGGGCGCTGGACCGCGACGCCTCGCCCTGGGACGCCATCCTGCTCTGCGTCGGGGCCGACCCGCGGTCGGGCAACGACCTCGACCGGCTCGAAGGAGAGGTCCGGGAGCGGCTCGAGGCCGCGGCGCGGGCGCTGCGGGCACTCGACCGCTGAGAGACCGTCGCCCCCTCAGGCCTCCGCCGTCTCCTCCGGCAGCCCCGCGGCCACGATCTCGGCCAGGTCGACGACCCTCATCGTCTCCTCCTTGCCGAGCTCGGCCACGCCGTCCTTCAGCATGGTGAGGCAGAAGGGGCAGCCCGCGGCGACCACGCCGCCCTTCGCGCCGAGCACGCGGGAGGCCTCCTCCACGCGGTCCTGGTTGATGCGGGTACCGAGCTTCTCCTCGAGCCACATCCGTCCGCCGCCCGCGCCGCAGCAGAACCCCTGGTCGCGGTTTCGCTCCATCTCGAGCACCCGGAGGCCGGGCACGGACGCGAGCGCCGCGCGGGGCGCCTCGGTGACGCCGTTCCAGCGCGCCAGGTAGCACGGGTCGTGGAAGGTGACGGTCTGCCCCTCGAAGGCCTTCGCGGCCCCCGGGGCGAGCTTCCCGTCGGCGACGAGGCGCGCGATGAGCTCGGAGTGGTGGACCACCTCGAACGCGCCGCCGAACTGGGGGAACTCGTTCTTGATGGTGTTGAGGCAGTGGGGGCACTGGGTGATCACCTTCTTCACCCCGTAGCCCTTCATGAGCTCCACGTTGGCCGACGCCTGCATCTGGTACAGGTACTCGTTGCCGAGCCGGCGCGCGGTCTCGCCGTTGCAGGTCTCCTCCTCGCCCAGGATGGCGAACTTCACCTTCGCGGCCCGGAGGATCTTCACGATGGCGCGCGAGACCTTCTTCTGCCGGTCGTCGAAGGCGCCGGCGCAGCCCACGAAGAAGAGCCACTCGAAGTCGCCCTCGCTGGCGCGCGGGACGGCCAGGTCCTCGCACCACTCGGCGCGGCGGTTGGAGCCGATCCCCCAGGGGTTGCCCTGGGTCTCGATGTTCTTGAAGACCCGGGCCGCCTCCTCGGGGAAGGCCGACTCGACGAGCACCTGGTGGCGGCGCAGGTCGACGAGGCGAGGCACCTGCTCGATGAGCACCGGGCAGGCGGTCTCGCACCAGCCGCAGGTGGTGCAGGCCCAGATGGTGGCCTCGGGAAGCACGTTTCCCACCACGGCCGGCAGGGCCGCCACCGCGGCCTCCCGTGCCGCGGCGTCAGCCGCGCGCGCCACGGCGACGAGCGCGGGCGCCTTCTCCTGGAGGTGGTGGCGCAGGGTGCGGTTCACCTCCTTGTGGCTGAGCGGCTTCCCGGTGACGTAGGTGGGGCAGAAGGTCTGGCAGCGCCCGCACTCGGTGCAGGAGTAGGTGTCGAGCCCCTCCTTCCAGGAGAGGTCGTTCACCGTCCGTGCGCCGTAGTCGGGGGTCTCGGACTCCAGGTCGAGCTTGCGGAGCGCCCCCTTCGGCGGGAGCCGCTGCACGTAGACGTCGGGCAGCGCCGTGATCACGTGGAAGTGCTTCCCGAAGGGGAGGAAGTTCAGGAAGACGAGGACGATGAGGAGGTGGAGCCAGAAGGAGGCGACGCCGACGGCGTGGACGGCCGACGGGTCGAGGCCGCGCAGGATCTCGGCGCCGATCGAGCCGGCGGGCAGCGCAGAGCTCCAGGCCTGGCGGGCGGCGACCCGCTCCGCGCCCTCGAAGAGGATCTCCGTCACCATGAGGCCGGCGATGAAGCCGAGGATGAGCACGCCCTCCCAGCTCCGCGTCACCCGGTCGGGCTTCGTGACCAGCCGTCGCCAGATGAAGGCGAGCGCCGCGAAGAGCGCGGCGAGCACCATCACGTCCTTCACGAAGCCGTAGGCGTCGCCGGTCGGGGTTCCCGGGCCGAGGAGCGGCAGGTGGAAATCGCGGGAGAACCCCATCCCGAAGAGGGTGATGGTGCGTGCGCCGAGGACGACGAAGGCCGCGAAGATGAGGACGTGCAGGAGCCCCGGCCACACCTCCCCGCGGTCGGGGAGTCGCGCCTGGCCGAAGCCGAAGCGCAAGAGCGCCCGGACGCGCTCGCCGGGCCGGTCGAGCCTGTCGTCCTTGCGGAAGGCCCACAGCGGGGCCAGCCGCCGCTGCATCGTGAAGGCGAAGAAGCCGCCGGCCGCTGCGAGGAGGAAGGCGGTGATCCAGGGGTTCATGGGGCGGATAGTGTACCGCTTGATTCTGGAATCAGTCCACCGGCATCACCCGGGGCGGGCCGCGCCCAGGGTGAACGGTCGCCCGGGCCTACTTCTCGTCGGACGACTTCCGGGGAGGCGGGCGGGACTTCTCGTCCTTCTTCTGTTCCCTGGGGGCGTCCTTCTTGCCGTCGTCCTTGGGCTTCGCGCCCGATGACGGCGGCGGAGCGGGGCGTCCCGCCGGCGGGGAGGCGGCCGGCTTCGTCGCAGGCGCCGCGGAG
>JBAVCR010000535.1:0-3789 GCA_049586815.1 Anaeromyxobacteraceae bacterium | reverse complement strand
GATCGGCGTGCCCGAAGGCGAGCGCGGCGAGCGGGGCGAGCGAGGTGAAGCGCCAGTCCTCCTCGCGGGTGGTGGGGAGCCCGGAGCGCTCGAAGGCCTCGCGCCCGGCCCGGCGGGCCGCGTCGAGGAAGCCGGGCGCCTCGGGGAGGGCCCCGGCGCCGGCGATCAGGCCCTGTGCGGTGGCGTTCACGGCGACACCCGGGCGGGCGCCCCCGCGGCGCCGCGGCGCGCCTCCTCGTCGATCCAGGCGTAGCCCTTCTTCTCGAGCTCGAGCGCCAGCTCCCGGCCGCCGGAGAGGACGATGCGGCCGGCGGCCATCACGTGGATGCGGTCGGGGACGATGTACTCGAGGAGCCGCTGGTAGTGGGTGACGAGGATGGTGGAGCGGGTGGGATGGCGCAGCGCCTCGACGCCGCGGGCCACGACGCGCAGCGCGTCGATGTCGAGCCCGCTGTCGATCTCGTCGAGGATGGCGAGCCGCGGCTCGAGGACGGCCATCTGCAGCACCTCGTTCCGCTTCTTCTCGCCCCCGGAGAAGCCCTCGTTCACGCCGCGGCTCATGAAGGCCGCGTCCATCTCGACGAGCTTCATCTTCTCCTTCGCGAGCCCCAGGAAGTCGACGGCGTCGAGCTCCTCCTCGCCGCGCGACTTGCGCTGCGCGTTCAGCGCCGTGCGCAGGAAGTAGAGGTTGCCCACGCCCGGGATCTCCACCGGGTACTGGAAGCCCAGGAAGAGCCCGGCCACGGCCCGCTGCTCGGGCGTGAGCGCGAGCAGGTCCTGGCCGTCGAGCCGGGCCGTCCCGCCGGTGACCTCGGCGCGGTCGCGGCCGGCCAGCACGCCGGCGAAGGTGCTCTTGCCGGAGCCGTTCGGCCCCATGATCGCGTGCACCTCGCCCGGGCGGACCACGAGGTCGAGCCCCTTCAGGATCTCCCGGTCGTCGATGCGGGCGCGGAGCCCCTGCACCTCGAGCATCACCGACCCGTTCTGCGTCCCGCTCATCCCACGCTCCCTTCCAGGCTCATGCCGAGGAGCTTCTGCGCCTCCACGGCGAACTCCATGGGCAGCTCCTTCAGGACCTGCCGGGCGAATCCGTTCACGATCATGGAGACCGCGTCCTCCTGCGAGATGCCGCGCTGGCGGCAGTAGAAGAGCTGGTCCTCGCTGATCTTCGAGGTCGTGGCCTCGTGCTCCACCTGCGCGGTGGGGTTCCGGGCCTCGATGTACGGGAAGGTGTGGGCGCCGCAGCGGTCGCCGATGAGCAGCGAGTCGCACTGCGAGTAATTGCGGGCGCCCTCGGCCCCCTTCTGGATCTTCACCAGGCCGCGGTAGGTGTTCTGGCCCCGGCCCGCCGAGATGCCCTTCGACACGATGGTCGACCGGGTGTTCTTCCCGATGTGGATCATCTTGGTGCCGGTGTCGGCCTGCTGGCGGTGGTTGGCCAGCGCCACCGAGTAGAACTCGCCCACCGACTCGTCGCCCTGCAGGATGCAGCTCGGGTACTTCCAGGTGATGGCCGAGCCGGTCTCCACCTGGGTCCAGGAGATCTTGGACCGGCGCATGGCCTTCCCGCGCTTGGTGACGAAGTTGTAGATCCCGCCCCGCCCCTCGGCGTCGCCCGGGTACCAGTTCTGCACCGTGGAGTACTTGATCTCGGCGCCGTCGAGGGCCACGAGCTCGACCACCGCGGCGTGCAGCTGGTTCTGGTCGCGCTTGGGCGCGGTGCAGCCCTCCAGGTAGGAGACGTAGGCGCCCTCGTCGGCCACGATGAGGGTGCGCTCGAACTGGCCGGTGTCGGCCGCGTTGATCCGGAAGTAGGTGGAGAGCTCCATCGGGCAGCGCACGCCCTTCGGGACGTAGGCGAACGAGCCGTCGGAGAAGACCGCCGAGTTCAGGGTGGCGAAGTAGTTGTCGGTGTAGGGCACCACCGAGCCCAGGTAGCGCTCCACCAGCTCCGGGTGATCCTTCACCGCGTCGGAGAAGGAGCCGAAGATCACGCCCATGTCGGCGAGCTTCTTCTTGAAGGTGGTGGCCACCGAGACCGAGTCGAAGACCGCGTCCACGGCCACGTTGGAGAGGCGCTTCTGCTCCTCGAGCGGGATCCCCAGCTTGGCGAAGGCCTCCCGCAGCTCGGGGTCGACCTCGTCCATCGAGGCCAGCTTCTTCCTCGGCTTGGGCGCGGAGTAGTAGACGATGTCCTGGTAGTCGATGGGGTTGTAGCGGACCTTGGCCCAGGTCGGCTCCTGCAGCGTGAGCCAGTGCCGGAAGGCCTTGAGCCGGAAGTCGAGCAGGAACTGCGGCTCCTTCTTCTTCGACGAGATGAGGCGCACGACGTCCTCGTCGAGCCCCTTGCGGATGCGGTCCTCCTCGACCTCGGTGACGAAGCCGTACTTGTACTTCTGCTCCGTCAGCTCGGTGAGCTCTCGGTTCGTCTCGCTCACGGCGCCACCTCGCTCCCCAGCTCGAGGCGCACGAGGCGCTCCGTCGGCTGCGGCCGCATGGCCGAGAGCGGCACCTCGGAGAGGGCGCGCTCGATGGCCTGGTTGATGGGGGCCCAGCGCCCCTTGGCGGCGCAGAACGACTCCATCTCGCACGCGCCCTCGGTCCCGGTGCCGCACTCGGTGAGGCCGATGGGCCCCTCGATGGCGGCGATGATCTGCGCCACCGAGATGGACTCGGCGTCGCGCGACAGCCCGTAGCCGCCGTTGCGGCCGCGGTGCGAGATCACGAGGCCGGCGCGGGCGAGCGACTTGAGCAGCTTCGAGGCCGTGGGCACCGGCACGCGCGACTTCGACGCCAGGTCCTGCGCGGTGTGCAGCGTCCCCGGCGCCTCCATCGCCATGTGCGTCAGGATGACGATCCCGTAGTCGGCGAGCTTGGTCATGCGGATCATCGCGGGCTCCACCCCTTTTGGGGGTCTGACTCAGGCCCCGATCTCTATGGAGCCTATCAGGACCAAAAAGGTCCCGATAGTGCGAGTGTAACGCTCGCGGTGCGTCGTGCACGCCTCTTTTTCCGCTCAGGTTTCGGGGATGTAGGCCCTGCCGAGCGGACCGTCGAAGGTCCGGCCGTCCCGCTCCACGTACAGGTGGTCGCCCACCAGCGTGAGGGACAGCCGGGCGCGGCGCTCCTCGTTCCCGGCCAGGGTGGCGAGGAACGCCGGGTCGACCGCCGCGAGCGAGACCCGCGACAGGCGCCCGAGCCCGGCCGCGCGGGCCTCGTCGACGAAGGCCTCCATGCGCCGGGGCGAGTCGAAGAGCACGGCCACCTCGGCGCGCGGGTTGCGGTCGGCCTCCTGCTGCATCCGGGCCGGATCCGGCCTTCCCACCCGCACCCAGAGCCGGATCTCGCCGGTGAGGTCGCGCGCCACGACGTCGGGGGCGTCGGGATCGGAGAGGCCGGGCCCCTGCTCGATCCCCTCGCGCCACAGCCAGCACCAGGCGAGCACGCGCAGCCAGAGCCGCTCCATCGACTCCGACGGGTGGCGCGCGGCCCGCAGCGAGACGCGCTCCTCCACGCCGGCGTCCACGTTCGAGAGCTGGATCTGGAAGTCGTGCAACGTCGCGGGGAGGGCCACGGGCGGGGGAACCTAGCACCTCCGGGTCGTCGCCGCTTCACCCAGATGAAGTCGCACGGTCCCCTTGTCGCCGCGAGGCGCCGTGGAAGAATCCCGGTTATCCTGCACGTCTTCCCCGGAGCCTCCATGCGCAAGGCCGCCCTCCTCCTGTCCTTCCTCCTCGCCGCGCCCTCCCTGGCCGCGGCGGCGCCCGAGGAGGTCCCTCCAGCCGCGCC
>JBAVCR010000534.1:0-2882 GCA_049586815.1 Anaeromyxobacteraceae bacterium | reverse complement strand
CCGCCCGCCCCGGGGCGGCGGTCGCCGGGGTGGATCTCGCCCCGGGCATGGTCCGGGAGGCCGCGCGCCGGGTGCCCCGCGCCCGGCTGGCCGTGGGGGACGCGGAGGCGCTCCCCTTCGCGGACGGCTCCTTCGACCTCGTCCTCTCCACGTCGACCTTCCAGTGGCTGCCGCGCCTCGACGCGGCGCTCGCCGAGGTCCGGCGCGTGCTCTCTCCCGGGGGGACCTTCGTCCTCGCCCTCTTCGGCGAGGAGACGCTCGTCGAGCTGCGGACCTCGTGGGCGTCGTCGGTTCCGGTCGCGGCGGCCGGGACCCACCGCTTCCCGTCCGGGCAAGAGGTGGGCGCGGCACTCCGCACGGCAGGGCTCGCCGTCCGGACGCTCGGCGCGGAGCGCCGGGTGGAGTGGCACGACTCCCCCCGGGACCTGCTCCGCTCCCTGCGCGCGATCGGGGCGGGCAACGCGGTGCCGGGCCGGGCGGGCGGCCTCGGCCTGCGCCGCGCCGTGCTGGCGATGGAGCACGCCTACGTCGAGCGGCACGGCCGGGACGGGCGGGTACCGGCGACGTGGGAGATCGTCACGGCGACGGCGAACCGGCCGTAGGGGCGACGCGGCCGCCGGCGGAGCGCCGGAGCGGCGCGCCCTACCTCGTGCGGGCCTGGAGCTCCAGGTCGGCGAGCCGCTTGCGCATCTCCCGGTCGCGCTGGAACCGCTCGGTGACGTCCCGGATGATGGCCGACGCGCCGACGAGCTTTCCGGCGTCGTCCCACACGAGCTGGATGGTGAACTCGATGGAGAGCGGCGCCCCGTCCTTCCGGGCCGCCGGCACGGCCAGGATGTCCTTGCCGTAGCGGGTATGCCCGCTCTTCATGACCTCGTCCCAGCCGCTCCAGTGCCGCCCGCGCAGACGCTCCGGGATGATGAGGTCCATCGACCGGCCCACGGCCTCGACGGCGCTCCAGCCGAAGACGGCGGCGGCGCCGGAGTTCCAGAACCGGATCTTCCCCTCCCGGTCGGCGAAGAGGATGGCGTCACCGGCTCCCTCGACGATGCGCCGGCACAGCCAGTCGCGGTCCAGCGGCACGTCCGTATCGGTCATGGGAGGGCTCCCTCGGTTGCAGGTGCATCGGACAGCTCCACGAGACGATAGCGCCCGGAGCGCGGTCCCGCCACCCGGAGCCGCCGGGCCGACCCGACCACCCCGGCGAGCGACGGGATGCGCTCGTCCTCGGTGATCACCCAGATCCTCCCCGGACGGCCCGCCACCTCCCGCATCCGGGCCGGATCGAGCACCTCCAGCACCCGGTCCCGACCGTAGAAGGTCTCCCCCTTCCAGTTCATCCGCCAGGCCACCACCAGCTCGCCCGGCGCGGGCCCCTCGGCCTGGAGCGCCGCGAAGGCGTCCCGCTGGCTCCAGTGCGGGACCACGTCCCGCCAGTGGACCCAGGAGAGCCAGGCGGCGAGCGCGAGGGCCACGGCGGCGAGCGTCCCCGCGGCCCCGCGCCCCGAGCGGCGCATCGCGGCGATGGCGAGCCCGAGGAGCCCCAGCCCGCCGATCACCGCGAGCGCCGGCCCCGGGTCGATGCCGGCCGGGAAGGTGCGCCGCGGGTCGTAGGTGAAGAGCGAGGTGAAGGCGCGCGGCGTGCGCAGCAGCGCCCGGCCCGTGCCCACGAAGGCCGCCGCCCCGAGGATCCCGGCCACGGCGTGCCCCCGGAGCCCGTCGTCGGCCAGCCGGTCGAGGAACAGCGCCGCGAGCACGAGGAGCGGGGGAACGACGGGCAGCACGTAGTGCGGATAGCTCGTGGCGGCGAAGCCGAAGAGGAGGAGGCCCAGCGTCGCCCAGAGCCCGCAGAGGAGCGCGAGCCCCGCCGCCCCGTCCCTGGCCCCGGCGCGCCAGCGGAGCGCGGTGGCGAGCCCGCCAGGGAAGGCCGCCACCCAGGGGAAGGTGCCGAGCGCGATCCAGGGCAGGTAGGCCACGAGGCCGCCCCCGGCCACGGGAACGTGGGCGACGGGAACGTGGGCGCCCGAGGTGAGGCGGCGCAGGTGGTCGTGGAGCCAGAAGCGCTGCAGGAAGGTCCAGCCGCTCTCGTCCCGCACCGGCCAGGAGGCCATGGCGGCGTACCAGGGCGCGGCCACGGCGACGAAGGCGAGGGGGCCGACCGGGACGGGAACTCCCCCCACCCGCACCAGCGCGAGGAGGCGCGGCGCGCGGCGCCACTCGCCGGTGACGACGAGCCAGCCGAGGAGCGCGCCGGCGGGCAAGGCGAGCCCGATGGGACCCTTCGCGAGCGTGGCGAGGCCGAGGAGCACCCACCCGGAGAGGGCCCAGCCCGCGGCTGCGCCGTCGTCGAGGAGCGAGACCGCGAGCGCGAGGCCACCCGCGGTGGAGAGCGCGACGAGCGCCCCGTCGGGAACGGCCTGGCGCGCGAAGAGGGTGAGGAAGGGTGCGGTCACGAGCGCCGTTCCGGCGAGGAGGCCGGCCCGCCGCGTGGAGAGGCGCGCGACGGCCGCCGCGGCGAACGCAGCGCCGCCGAGGCAGAGGAGCGCGATCGGCAGCCGGATCCCCCATTCCAGCGCCGCGGGGAGGAGCGCCATCCCGGCCGCGCCGCTCCAGAGGACGAGCGGAGGCTTGGAGAAGAAGCCGGCCTCGCGCCACCACGGGTGCACCCAGTCCGAGCGCACGAGCATCTGGCGGGCCACCTCGGCGTAGTGCGGCTCCCAGGGATCGACGAGCCCCACCGACCCGAGCCCGGGCAGGAAGAGGAGCGCGCCGAGCAGGGCCACGGCGGCGGCCACCGGGGCCGAGCCGGGAGGCCCGCGACCCGCCCCGGGAAGTCGCCGCTCCGCGGCGGTCTCGAGCGGCGGGGCCTCGCCGTGCATGGC
>JBAVCR010000533.1:0-3080 GCA_049586815.1 Anaeromyxobacteraceae bacterium | reverse complement strand
GGCCTGCTCGTCCCCCTCACGGAGAGTCACACCTACGCCGACCTGGCGGTTGCGCTCGGGCTCCCGGTCCTCCTGGTGGCCCGCGCCGGCCTGGGAACGGTGAACCACTGCGCGCTCACCGTCGAGGCGCTGCGCGCGCGCGGGCTCGCCGTGTCCGGCGTGGTGCTCAACCGGGCCACGCTTGCGCGCGATCCCTCCGAGCCGTACAACGCCGCCGAGATCGAGCGCCTCACCGGCGCGCGGGTGCTGGCCTCGCTCCCCCACGAGCCCGATCCGGCCGCGCGGGCGCTATCGCTCGTGTCGCGGCTCGTCGACGCTGTCCAGTTTTGAGCGCCGGGGACGGAAATTGGATCACCTCCGCGATCGACCCTAGAGATCGCGTGCGTGGAAAACATCGTCGACCTGACCCTCACGGCGGAGGCACGGCGGTCCCTGCACCGCGTTCTCGACCAGCGCGGCATCGGGTTCTTCCTGAAGCGGCGCCGGCGCGAGCCGGCTCGGCTCGACCCGCGGCGCATCGCCTGGGTGGTCGAGGCAGCCGCACGGAGGACGCGCCGCTCCGCCCACGATCCCGACGCGCTGGCCCGCACCCGGCGCGTGCTGCGCCGCGAGCTCATCCGGCGGCTCGCCGAGTCGCTCGTCGAGGCGGGGCTCTGATCGTCCTCCGGGCCCGCCCGGGCGTGGCTACCGCGGCGCCGAGCGGCCGGCCTGGCTCTTCTCCACGAACTTGAGGCGCAGGTCGGCGAGCAGGTCGGAGAGGAAGCGCGCCTCCGCCTCCGTCAGGTTCCCGCGGGTCTTCTCCTGCAGCATGGCGAGGAGGTCGATGGTCTGCCGGGCGAGCAGGAGGTTCTCCTTCGCCTCGGCGCTCTCCGGGTGCTCGATCTCGCCGAGGTGCACGAGGGCCGAGGAGCCGAGGGAGAGGACGAACGTGCCGAAGTCCACCTGGGGCGGATGCTGGGCGTCGGTCATGGGGCCATCCTAGTCCACATCGAAGGTGATCCGCTCGGCGGCGAAGCCGCGCTGCACGAGGAGCACGAGCCGCCCGGCCCGGCGGGCCTGGACCGCACCCCGGCGCCACTCGGCCAGCGAGGAGACCTCGATGGAGTTCACCTCGCGGATCCAGTCGCCGGCCTGGAGGCCGATCTCGGCGGCCGGGCTGCCGCGGCGCACCGTCCGGACCACCACCACCGTGCCGCCGCGGACCTTCTCCTCGCCGAGCGTGATGCCGGTGCGCTGCAGGAGGAGCGTCTCGGCCCGCTCGGGCGAGAGCTCGACGGTGCGGATGGCCACCTGCACCTTCTCCTTGCCGCGGGAGAGGACGAGCCGGACCACCCCGCCCACCGGGACGTCGCGGGCGCGGAAGCGGTACTCGGCGGCGCTCTCCACCGGGGCCTCCCCCACCGACTCGACGAGGTCGCCCCTGCGGACGCCCGCGGCGGCGGCGGGGGAGCCGGCCTCGACCGAGCTCACCTGCACCCGCACCCGGTCCCCGCCGATGCGATCCGACTTCACCGGCTCGTCGCGCACCGCGATGCCGGTGAAGCCCTCGCGGACCTCGCCGTGCCGGATGAGGTCCTCGGCGACGCGCAGGGCGCGGTCGATGGGGATGGCGAAGCCGATGCCGGCGTTGCGGTCGCCGATGATGGCGGTGTTCACGCCGACGAGCTGCCCCTGGATGTTGACGAGCGGCCCGCCCGAGTTGCCCGGGTTGATGGAGGCGTCGGTCTGGACCATGTCGAAGAGGGGACGGCGCGGATCCCCCACCTTGCGGTGGAGCGCGGAGACGACCCCGGCGGTGACCGTGTGGGCGAGGCCGAAGGGGTTGCCGATGGCGATCACCGTCTCGCCGATCATGAGGTCGTCGGAGCGCCCGGCGGCGAGGAAGGGGAGGCGCTCCTTCGTCTCCACCCGCAGCACGGCCAGGTCGGAGGCCGGGTCGGTCCCGAGCACGCGGGCCGGGAGCTCGCGGCCGTCGAGCAGCTGCACCCGGTAGCGCGCGCCCCGCTCCACCACGTGGGCGTTCGTGAGGACGTGCCCCTCCGGGGAGACGATGACGCCGCTGCCGAGCGAGGTCACCGCGTAGCCGCTCCGGAAGCGGGGCTTGCCGAAGAACTCCTCGAAGAGGAGCTGCCCCATGTCGGCGCCCGGCGCGGGGACGCGCACCTGCACGAGCTCCTCCGCCGACACGTTCACCACCGCGCCGCGCGAGCGCTCGGCGGCGACGACGACGGGGGTGCGGCGCTCGGCGGAAGGACGCTGCTCGGCGCGCGGGAGCGCTGCCGGAGCCTGCGCCGGGGCGAGGCGGGGGAGGAGGAGGAGCGCGAGGGCGCCGCACAGGGCCGCGCCGCGGCGCATGCCTATTCGTCCTCGCCCGTCTCGACGTGCTCGACCTCGGACTCGACCGGGACGGCCTGGTCGGCCACGTCGGGAAGGGACTTCAGGTAGCGCTCGTAGTCCTTCTCGTCGACGAGGCCCTTGCGGACGTTGCGACGGACGACGCGCTGGTCGACGAGCTTGTTTTCGAGGGTATCTGCCATGGAACCTTCTCTCGAGGCGTGCTGGGGAGGCGGGAAAATAGGCCCGGCTTGCCGGCGCGTCAAGCCGCGTGCAAAGTGGCGGGGCCATGGAGGATTCCGCCAAACTCCACGTTTCCCGGCTGGCCCGCCTGGAGGGTCTCTACGCCATCGTCGGCGACGACGACCCGGTCGGGCAGGCAGGGGCCGCCCTCTCCGGGGGAGCCCGGGTGGTCCAGGTGCGCATGAAGCGATCACCGGCCGGGGCCATCCTCGAGGCCTCCCGCGCCGTCGTGGCCCTCGCCGCGGGGCGCGCCCTCGTCCTCGTGAACGACCGGGCCGACCTCGCCGTGCTCGCCGGCGCCGACGGCCTGCACGTCGGCGACGAGGACCTGCCCGTCGCGGAGGCCCGGCGCATCGTCGGGCCGGCCATGCTCCTCGGCAGGAGCACGCGCACCCTCGAGGACGGGCGGAAGGCGCTCGCCGAGGGTGCCGACCACGTCGGCTTCGGCCCGATGTTCGGGACGCGCTCGAAGGACCTCGCCGCGGCGCCGCGCGGCCTCGACG
>JBAVCR010000532.1:0-7548 GCA_049586815.1 Anaeromyxobacteraceae bacterium | reverse complement strand
GCTCCGGGACGCCGGGAGCGGCGGCGGCGCCCACGGCGGCGGTGCGGTAGCGCGGCGGTGCGGTTATGATGCGCGCCCCATGCGCGCCAACGGCAGGAAGGCCGGCCAGCTCCGGCCCATCTCTCTCGAAGTGAACGCCTCCAAGCACGCCGAGGGCTCCTGCCTCGCGCGCTTCGGCGACACCCACGTCCTCTGCACCGCCAGCCTGGAGAACCGGGTGCCGCCGCACGTCGTCGGCACCGGGGCGGGCTGGGTCACCGCCGAGTACGGCATGCTGCCCCGCTCCACCAACGAGCGCATGGCCCGCGAGGCGGCGCGCGGCAAGCAGGGCGGCCGCACGCTGGAGATCCAGCGGCTCATCGGCCGGGCGCTGCGCGCCTCCATCGACCTCGCCGCCCTCGGCCCGCGCACCCTCACCATCGACTGCGACGTCATCCAGGCCGACGGGGGCACCCGCACCGCGGCCATCACCGGCGGCTTCGTGGCGCTCGCCCAGGCGGTGCGCCGCCTGCAGCAGGCCGGCGTGGTGAAGGGGAGCCCCATGAAGCGCCACGTGGCCGCGGTCAGCGTCGGCATCGTGGACGGCGAGGTCCGGCTCGACCTCGAGTACGAGGAGGACTCCACCGCCGAGGTGGACATGAACGTGGTGGCCACCGGCGATCTCGAGCTCGTCGAGGTGCAGGGGACCGCCGAGGGCAAGGTCTTCGGGCGCGCCCAGCTCGACCAGATGATCGACGCTGCGCTGGCCGGCATCGCCGATCTCAAGGCCCTCCAGGAGAGGGCGCTCGCCGGGAAGGCGCCGCCCGCGCCGTGAACCTGCTCTTCGCCACGCGCAACCCGGGCAAGCTCCGGGAGCTGCGCCGGCTCGTCACCGGGCTCCCCATCCGCGTGGTCTCCCCCGACGACCTGGGGAAGGAGCTCCCCGAGGTGGAGGAGGACGGCTCGACCTTCGCCGCCAACGCGGCGAAGAAGGCCTCCACCTGCGCGCGGGTCGCGGGGATGCACGCGCTCGCCGACGACTCGGGCATCTGCATCGACGCGCTCTGGGGGAAGCCCGGGATCCGCTCGGCCCGGTGGTCGGAGGACGAGCGCCCCGGCCTGGCCGGCAAGGAGCGGGACCAGGCCAACAACGAGAAGCTCCTCCTGGTGCTCCAGGGGGTCTTCCCCGAGCACCGCGGCGCCGAGTACCGCGCCGTGGTCACCCTGGCCGGGCCGGACGGGACCATGCTCGCCTCGGCCGAGGGCTCCTGCCGGGGGACCATCGCCGACGCGCCGCGGGGGGAGGGGGGGTTCGGCTACGACCCGCTCTTCCTCCCCGAGGCCGCCCCGGGCAAGACCATGGCGGAGCTCACCGCCCCGGAGAAGGACGCGCTCTCCCACCGGGGAGAGGCCCTGCGCCGGCTCCTCCCCGATCTCCGCCGGATCGCAGCCAGCCTTTGACAAAACCCCGGCGGGACGCTAGACACGGCGCTCTCGGGCCGGGGTGGACGAGAGTTGCATGGTGCCGGGGCGTAGCGCAGCCTGGTAGCGCGCCTGCCTTGGGCGCAGGAGGTCGCGGGTCCGAATCCCGCCGCCCCGACTCTTTGAAAGTGGAATCGGATGGCAGGGGCCGAGGCTGGCCCCGGGAACGGAGGAGGCGGTCGGCTTGCGCCCGTAGCTCAGCTGGATAGAGCAGCGGCCTTCTAAGCCGCGGGTCGGGGGTTCGACTCCCTCCGGGCGCGCTGCATATTTTACGGTGAGTGTAGCTCAATCGGTAGAGCACTGGACTGTGGATCCGGGGGTTGTGGGTTCGAGCCCCATCACTCACCCCATCATCATCAAGGGCCGCGGGAACTTCCCGCTGCTCGCGCCCGTAGCTCAGATGGACAGAGCGTCGGCCTTCGAAGCCGCAGGTCGGGGGTTCGATTCCCTCCGGGCGCGCCATTGACAAGCCGGGAGGCGACTGGTAGATCCGCCGCCCTTCACATTGCCATCCGAAGAACCCCGACGTTCCGGGCGCATAGCTCAACTGGCAGAGCAATGGACTCTTAATCCATAGGTTGAAGGTTCGATTCCTTCTGCGCTCACTCGAGGCCCCCCCGGTCGTCCGGCGGGGGCCTCGCCTTTTCCGGCCCCCGGCCCGGCGTCCGCCGTCTCAGAACGCATACGAGATGGCGTAGAGGAGCGAGAGGCTCCTCACGGTGAGGCGGGAGGTGATGGGGGTTCCCGTCACCGGGTCGGCGAACTCGAAGGGGCGGGAGCTGCCCCAGGAGTAGCCGAGGCCGAGCGATCCGGAGAGGTGGTCGCCGCGGAGCTTCGCGCCGAGGGTGACGCCGTACATGTCGACGCTGCGGAAGATCACCTCGCCGGAGGCGTTGGTCGGGGACCCGTCGGTGTAGAACCCGCCGTGGAAGCTCCACGCCTCGTCGAGATTGTAGCGGCCGCCCACGGCCAGGTTCCAGACGGCGCCGGCCCCGTTCGTCACCGCCGGGAACGGCTGCATCGCGTACACCGGGAGGCCGGTGGCCGGATCGGTCGTCGTCACCTGCACCGGGTTCGCGGTGGAGAAGAGCGCGTACTCCGGGATGGCCGAGTGGAAGCGCACGTCGGCCTCGACCTCGAACGACCGGGAGCGCCAGGCGATCCCGAGGTTCGCGTCGAAGGGCAGGCGGTAGTGGAAGGTGGCGTCCTGGTCGACGAGGAAGGTGCCGTTCCAGGGCTGCCCCCGGTTCTCGACGCTCTGGTAGGAGAGCCTGCCGCCCTGCGCGATCTCGAGCCCCGGCAGCCGGAGCATCGCCCCCACCACCAGGTTCCGGGTGACGTCCCATTGCGCGCCCAGGGTCCCGGTCAGGCTCCAGCTCGTGCCGCTCGCGTCGAGGGTGCGCAGGAAGGCGTTCGCGGTGGCGGCCGCCGGGACCTGCTCGTAGAGGGACTGCACGCCGGAGAGCGAGGTCATGGCCGCGCCGATCCCGGCCCCGAAGCGCAGGGCCGGCGAGGGCGACCAGCTCACCGAGAACATGGGCACGAGCATGGCCAGGTTCACGTGCGAGGAGTAGGCGAGCCGGGTGTCGCCGACGAAGCCTCCCACCGCCTCCTGGTTCCAGGAGGTGGGCTTCGTGATGGTGAAGCCGATGCGCCAGCGCTCCGCGTCGATGACCTCGCGCCCCAGCACCGCGCCGAAGAAGGAGGGGAGCTGGTAGACGCTCATGCCGCCGCCGCGCTGCGTCGCCACACCCTCGAGCGAGAGCAGGTCGGCCTGGAGGCCGCTCGCGCTCGCGGTGATCGCGGAGCGCGTCATGAGCGCCATGCCCGCCGGGTTGTACCAGCCGGACGAGGTGTCCCCGACCCGGGCCACGAAGGCTCCCGCCTCGAGCGCCTCCTCCTGGCCCACGAGCACCCGGTCGTAGTTGGCGATGGCGATGCTCGGCGGGAAGAGCGGACCGACGGCCTGGGCGCCCGCCGCGGCGGGGAGCAGGAGCGCCGCCGGAACGAGCAGCCCGGCGATCGCGGCTCGCACGCCCCGCATCAGTCCTTCTTGCCGCCCTGGATGAGGCCGAGGCGGGGACGCTTGCGCTCCGGGGGGCGCAGCGTGCCCGCGACCACGGCTCCCCAGGGCATCGCCACCTCGCGCCGCACCCCGCGGAAGGTGAGGTCGGCCCGGATGCCCCATTCGTCGAGGTGCACCTCGGGGGCGTCGCGGCCCGCGACGAGGTTCAGGCGGACGAGCTGCTCCTGGTGCAGGTACTCCGGCAGGTCGACGCCGGCCACCCCGGGCGCCACCATGACCCACTCGATGGCCGAGGCGGTCCGGCAGGCCTCGAGCATCTCCGCCCAGCGCTGCTGCAGGAAGAAGAAGTGGAGGGCCCACTCGCTCCAGCGGGGGCACTCGGGCGTGCAGGAGGCCTCGGGCGGGTGAGCGTGCGGGGCGTCCACGCAGCGGTTCTACAACGAATCGGGGTGCGCCCGGCGGTGCCTGATCGGATACTCTCCGGCCACCCTGGGCGGGTGGCGGAACTGGCAGACGCGCCGGACTTAGGATCCGGTGCCGAAAGGCTTGAGGGTTCGAGTCCCTCCCCGCCCACCAGTCCCCCATTTCCCTTGACCCGGCGGCCTCCCGGCCGTAGGTCTATGCCCCCGTTCCGCTTGAAGGAATTCCCAGAATGAAGATCCAGGTCGAGAAGCTCTCCCCCGTGGAGAAGAAGGTCACCGTCGAGATCGAGCCCGCCGAGGTGGCGAAGGAGATCGACCGCGCCTACGCGAGCCTCGGTCGCCGCGTGAAGCTCCGCGGCTTCCGGCCCGGCAAGGCGCCCCGCAACGTGCTGGAGCGCAACTTCAAGGAGCAGGTCGAGGCCGACGTGGTCGAGCGGCTCGTCCAGAAGAGCTTCGAGGAGGCCACCCGGGAAGAGAAGCTCGAGGCCGTGGCCGCCCCGAAGGTCCAGGTGGGCGAGGGCGCCATCGCCGCCGACCGCCCCTTCTCCTACACGGCCCGGGTCGAGGTGAAGCCGACCATCGAGCCGAAGGACTACCGCGGGCTCACCGTGGCCCGGAAGACGGTCGAGGTGACCGACGCCACCGTCGAGGCGGAGCTCGAGCGGCTCCACCAGTCGTTCGGCGAGATGGAGGAGGTCGAGGGGCGCGACGTCGCCGAGGCGGGCGACTGGGCCACCATCGACTACGACGCCACGGTCGAGGGCAAGCCCTTCGACGGCGGGTCCTCGAAGGGCGCGCTCGTCCAGGTGAAGGACGGCAACTTCTTCGCCGGCGAGATGGCCGTGCTGCAGGGGCGCAAGGTCGGGGAGTCCTTCGAGACCGAGCAGTCCTTCCCGGCCGACTTCCGCGACGCGGCCATGGCCGGCAAGGTCGCGAGGTTCACCATCACGCTCGCCTCGCTGCGCACCCAGAAGATGCCGGCCCTCGACGACGCCTTCGCCAAGGAGGTCGGCATCGAGGGCGTGGAGACGCTCGAGGCGCTGCGCGCCCGGATGCGCTCCGACATCGAGCGGCGGGAGAAGCGGCGCGTCGAGGCCGAGGAGCGGGACGCCCTCGTGAAGGCCGCCCTCGACAGGAACGACTTCGAGGTGCCGGCCGCGCTCGTCGAGCGCACCATCGACGCCATGGTGGAGAGCACGGCCCAGCGGCTGGCCCGCCAGGGCGTGGACATCCGCACCCTCGACCTCGACCTGGGGCGCATCCGCGGCGACCTGCGCGAGCAGGCGCTCCTCACCGTGAAGGCCACGCTGCTCCTCGAGGCCATCGCCGACGCCGAGAAGGTCGACGTGAACGAGCAGGAGGAGCAGGAGGAGATCCAGCGCCGGGCCGACGAGATCGGCGTGCCTCCCGCCAAGCTGCAGGTGAAGGGCGAGGGGCGCCGCGCGCTGCGCCAGAAGCTGCGCGAGGACAAGGTCGTTGCGCTGCTCGCCTCTGCCGCTAACTTCCAGTAGACGGGCCGCGCGGACGCGAGCCCCGGAGGATCGATGCCCTACATCCCGATGCCCTACGTCGTCGAGCAGACCCACCGGGGCGAGCGCTCCTACGACATCTACTCGCGCCTGCTCAAGGACCGCATCGTCTTCATCGGGACGGCCATCGACGACGACGTCGCCAACATCGTCACCGCGCAGCTCCTCTTCCTCGAGTCGGAGGACCCGGAGAAGGACGTCTCGATCTACATCAACAGCCCGGGCGGCTCGGTCACCGCCGGCCTCGCCATCTACGACACCATGCAGTACGTGAAGCCGCCGGTCTCCACCATCTGCCTGGGGCAGGCGGCCAGCATGGCGGCGGTGCTGCTCTCGGCCGGCGCCCACGGCAAGCGCTTCGCCGTGCCCAACGCCCGCATCATGATCCACCAGCTCTCCGGCGGCTTCTCCGGCCAGGCGAGCGACATCGAGATCCAGGCCCGCGAGGCGCTCCGCCTGAAGCGGACCCTCGACGAGATCCTGGCGCGCCACACCGGCCAGCCCATCGATCGCATCTCCCGCGACACCGACCGCGACTACTTCATGTCGCCCGCCGAGGCCAAGGATTACGGGCTCATCGACCAGGTGATCGTCACGAAGAAGGCGACCGAGGCGAAGCCGGGTTAGGATCCCTCGATGGCCGGTACCGAGAAGCGCGAGACCCTGTGCTGCTCCTTCTGCGGGAAGTCGCAGAAGGAGGTGAAGAAGCTCATCGCCGGCCCGACCGTCTACATCTGCGACGAGTGCATCGGGCTCTGCAACGACATCATCGCCGAGGAGATCGCCGGCGAGGAGAAGCGCGACGCCAAGGTCCGCATCCCGCGGCCGGCCGAGATCAAGGCCATCCTCGACGAGTACGTGGTGGGGCAGGAGCGGGCCAAGAAGACGCTCGCGGTCGCCGTCCACAACCACTACAAGCGCATCGAGACCCGCCTCGAGGTCGACGACGTCGAGCTGCAGAAGTCGAACATCCTCATGCTCGGCCCCACCGGCTCGGGCAAGACGCTGCTCGCCCAGACGCTGGCGCGCATCCTCAACGTCCCCTTCACCATCGCCGACGCCACCACCCTCACCGAGGCCGGCTACGTCGGCGAGGACGTCGAGAACATCATCGTCAACCTCCTGCAGGCCGCCGACCACGACATCGAGCGGGCGCAGAAGGGCATCGTCTACATCGACGAGATCGACAAGATCGCCCGCAAGAGCGAGAACCCGAGCATCACCCGCGACGTGTCCGGCGAGGGCGTGCAGCAGGCGCTCCTCAAGCTCATCGAGGGCACGGTGGCGAACGTGCCGCCCAAGGGCGGCCGCAAGCACCCGCAGCAGGAGTTCCTGCAGGTCGACACCACCAACATCCTCTTCATCTGCGGCGGCGCCTTCTGCGGGCTCGAGGGCGTGATCGAGCGCCGGCTGGGCGGCCGCAGCCTGGGCTTCGGCACCGACGCCCAGAAGAAGGAGGAGCGGAACGTCGGCGAGCTGCTCGCGCTGGTCGAGCCCGAGGACCTGCTCAAGTTCGGCATGATCCCCGAGTTCGTGGGGCGGCTCCCGGTGGTCACCGCGCTCGAGGAGCTCGACGAGACCGCGCTGGTGGAGATCCTGACGAAGCCGCGCAACGCGCTCGTGAAGCAGTACCGGAAGCTCATGGAGATGGACGGGGTGGCCCTCAAGTTCACCGACGGGTCGCTCAAGGCCATCGCCCGCGCCGCCGTGAAGAACAAGGCCGGCGCCCGCGGGCTGCGCTCCATCGTCGAGGGCGCCATGCTCGACATCATGTACGACGTGCCGAGCCGCCGGAACGTCCAGGAGATCGTCATCTCCGAGGACGTCATCGAGAAGGGCGAGCAGCCCATCGTCGTGCTCCGCAAGGAGCAGGAGAGCGCGTAGGCCGCACGCCGGGATCCGGCGGGCGGGGCGCCGTCACCCCGGCATCCCCTCCGTCTCCACCCAGCGGAACCAGGCGAGCCGGTCGACCTCGGCGTTCCCGGTGGGACGGTTCCAGGCGGGCGGCTCGCGCCGCCAGCGCCCGTCGAGCTCGTCGGCCAGCCGCACCGCCTCGGCCAGGTAGCGGGCCCGCTCCACCTCCCGCTCGGCCGGGGAGGGGGCCGGGGGC
>JBAVCR010000531.1:0-5133 GCA_049586815.1 Anaeromyxobacteraceae bacterium | reverse complement strand
GGCACGAGGAGGCGGCGTAGACCTCCACCCGGTAGCAGGTGGAGAGCACGAAGACCTCGTCCACCCCGTCGACCGCACCGTACGAACGGATGACGTCGGCGAGGTCCTCGCTCCCGGCGGCGAGGCGCTCGCGCGAGGCTACGGACGCCCTGCTCCTGTCGACTCCAATGGCGACGAGCATCGACCCCTCCGGGCGGCACACATGAGCAATGCCCGTGCCTACGGAACATGCTGAAATTACGGAATCTTTGCTTCCTGCGGTCGCGCAGAGGTTGCGCCGATGCGCCCCGGACCGGTTCCCCCGCGAAAGGGATGCGGTCGCCGGTCAGTTCCGTCGGAGGTACGGCTGGGGCCCGAGCGCGCGGCGCTCCTCCTCGGTCGCTCCCTGGAGGATGCGGTCGCGCAGCGCCGGCGCGGGCGGATGGACCCGCCAGGGGCCTGCCTGGCGCCCGTCCCGGACGGCGTCGCGCGCGGACCGCGCTGCGTAGAAGGCCCGGTAGCAGCGTGCGGCCGCCTCCTCGACCTCCGCGAGCGCCATCTCCTTCGGCTTCACGACGGCGTGGCGGTTGTCGAAGCGCCGGTAGTCCCGGGTGGTGACGTGCGTCCCGTAGGTGCGCCAGGCCTGCGTGTACGGGAGGGGGGCGAGCAGCGGGAAGTGCGCCAGGTCGGGGTCCCAGGCCTGGGCGCGTGCGAGGGTGGCCTCCACCGTGGCCTGCGTCTCGTCGGGGAACCCGATCCAGAAGGGCGCCTCGCTCGTGATCCCGGCGTCGCGCAGGGCGTGGACCACGCGCCGCCCGTCGGCGCCCGCCTGCTGGAGCGCGTCTGCCGGGAGCCGCTCCTCCGACGGATCGCGGCAGATTCCCACGTGCACGACGCCCGCGGCCCGCCAGCGCGGGAGCATGGCCTCGTCCCGGAGCAGGTCGGAGACGCTCGCCTGGAGCACGATGTCGAGCCCGAGATCGAGCTCGGCGAGGCGCCCCGCCAGCTGGGCGAAGCGACGTCCGTCGGCCGCCGGCGCGTGGTCGTAGAACACCACGACCTCGGCGCCGTGCTCCCGGCGAAGCTGGGTCAGCTCGTAGGCCACCGACTCGACGGCGCGCGTCCGCACGGTGCCCTCGTGGAGGGCGGACTGGGCGCAGCCCGGGCACCGGCGCGGGCAGCCCCGGGACGTGGTGATGGCCGCCATGCGCGCCGCCGGCCTGCCGGCCCAGGCGTAGCGTGCCCAGTCGACGAGGTCCCAGGCCTTGGGCAGCGGATCGAGCGCCGCCAGGCGGGGCCGGGGCGCCGTGCGGATCACGCGGCCGCCGAGGGCGAAGGCGATGCCGGCCACGCGGGCCGGGTCCTCCCCGGCCTCGAGGCACCGGAGCAGGTCGGGCAGGGTCTCCTCCCCCTCCCCGACCACGGCGAAGTCGGCGGCGCCGGAGGGCAGGAACTCGGGGTACATGAACGATGCGTGCACCCCGCCCACCACCGTGGTGCAGCCGAGCGCGCGGGCGCGGCGGCAGACCTCCATGGCCGCCGGGAACCCGGCCGTGGCCGCGGAGACGCAGAGGACGTCGGGCGCGCTCGTCTGCAGGATGCGATCGATGTCCGTGCTGCCGAGGCCGAGCGAGAGCGCGTCGACCACCTCGACCTCGTGCCCGGCGGCGCGGGCCGCCCCGGCGAGGTGAATCAGGGCAAGGGGGAGCCAGGCCCCGGCGGACTCGGCCGCCGAGCCCGGCTCCGGCGCGCTCGTGAAAAGTACTCGCACGCGTCTCCCCGCCCCTGGCCCTGGTCGCTCCCCTCCCGGGGCGACCAAGGCTACCCATCGGGAGAGCAAGGACCGGGCCGAAGGGCGGAACCGCACGATTTGCCCGGGAAATACGGAATTCCGGATCCACGACCGCCCGTATGGGTGGGGCAGGGCGCGCAGGCGGGTCCGGAAAAGGGGGATTTCGCGCAGGGTTTCTAGGGATCGACCCGGATGACGCCGCGGCGCAGCGCGAAGCGGACGAGCTCGGTGCGGTTGTGCAGGCCGAGCTTCTCCATGACCTTCTCGCGGTGGGACATGGCGGTCTTCACGCTGATGCCGAGCACGTCTGCCACTTCCTTGTTGGCGAGCCCCTCGGCGACGAGCTTCAGGACCTGCTTCTCGCGGTCGGTGAGGGTCTCGTAGGGATCGGCCCCCCCGGGAGCGGCAGGCCCGGCGTCCTCCATGGCGATGCGGGCCACCTCGGGGTCGAGGACGAGGCCGCCCCGGTGGACGGCCCGGATGGCGTTCGCGAGCTCGGTCCCGGCCGACTTCTTGAGCAGGTAGCCGGAGACCCCGGCCTTGAGGAGCCGGCGCACGTACTCGCGCTCGTCGTACTGGGAGAGGACGAGGATCTTCGAGCGCAGGCCGGCCTTCTTGATCTCGAGGGTCGCCTCGAGGCCGCCCAGCCCGGGCATGGCGATGTCCATGACGACCACGTCGGGGTCGAGCGAGCGGGTGGCGTCGACGGCGCTGCGGCCGTCGACCGCCTCGCCCACGACGGTGATGTCGTCGCAGAGGGCGAGCAGGGCGCGCACGCCCTCCCGCAGGATGGCGTGGTCGTCGGCCAGCAGGACCCGGATCTTGGACATCCCTACGCCTCCCTCGGGAGCGGCACCTCGAGGTGGACCCGCGTCCCCTGCCCCGGCGCCGACTCGATGCGCACCTTGCCGCCCAGGATCTCCACCCGTTCCTCGATCCCCATGAGCCCGAAGTGCCTCCGGTCCGCGTGCGAGACGTTCTCCGGCTCGAATCCGCGCCCATCATCCTCGATCTCGATGGTGATGGCACCCTCCGACTCGGAGAGTTGCACGAGGACCGTCTCGGCCTGGGCGTGGCGGGCGATGTTGCTCATGGCCTCCTGGCAGACGCGGAAGAGCGCGGTCTCGAAGGCGGCCGGGTACCTCCGGTCCGGGGCGTCGAACTCGCAGCGCACCGAGAGGCCGCGGCTCACCAGGTGGCGCTCGGCGTACCAGCGGATGGCCGACTGCAGCCCCAGGTCGTCGAGGACGGAGGGACGCAGGTCGAGGATCATCCGGTGCACCTCCTCGATGGTGCGGACCGCGAGCGCCTTCGCCTCCTCGAGCCGGGGCGTGAGCCCTCCACGGATGGCGGCGGCGGCGCCGTCGATGGCCATGGAGAGCGCGGCCAGGCTCTGGCTCGTGTCGTCGTGCAGCTCGCGGGCGATGCGCTTGCGCTCGTCCTCCTGCGCCGACACCACCTTCTCGTAGAGCCTGCCGAGCGCCGCCTCGCGGTCCCGCAGCGCCTCGTTGGCGCGGGCCAGCTGGGTGGTGCGCTCGATGACCCGGTCCTCCAGCTGGGCGTTGGCCGCCGCCACCGCGCCGATGAGGTCGGCGAGCGAGCGGCGCATCTTCTCGAGCGCCTCGGCGAGCCGCCCGATCTCGTCCTGCCCGGAGATGGGGATGGGGGCGGAGAGGTCTCCCGCGGCGATGTTCTCGGCCGCCGCGGTGAGGGCGACGACCGGCTTCGCCACGCTGCGCGCCGCACCCCAGGCGAGCAATCCCCCCGCCGCGAGCGCCACGACGATCATCCCGGCCAGCCAGGCCGGGAAGGCGCCCGACGCTCCCAGGACCTCGGCGGCGGAGACGCGGGCGACGACGACCCAGGGGGCGTTGCCCACCGGCGCGATCGTCACGGCGGCCCTGCCTCGCGCGTCCTCGGCCCTCCCGGAGTGGCAGTCGCTGCAGAGCCGGGACATCCCCTTCCCCTCCGCGACGGCGGCGCGCACGCCGCTGCAGGCGGTGGTGGTGGCGGGGCGGCCGGGATCGGTGGTGGCGACCACGCGCCCGTTCCGGTCCACGACCTCGGCGATGCCCTCGGGGCCCTGGCGAAGGTAGCGGAGCATCGCCTGCAGGTGGTGCTGGCTCGTGTCGACCACCCCGCCGGAGAGGCCGGTGACGCGCCCCTCCCAGTCGCGGACCGGGACGAGCACGTAGACGTGCTCGCCGGAGGGCCCCCGGACGAACGGGGTCACCACCGGGCGCCCGCTCGCCATGGCGACCTGCACCGCCTCCAGGTCCGGCGCGGGCGCGACCGAGCGAGAGCCCCGGTCCGGCTCCTCGGCCAGGACCTTGCCCGCCCGGTCGAGGAAGAACGCGCCGCCCGGGTACTGCAGGCCCACCCGGGGATCGCGCAGGGCCGTCCGCTCCGGGCCGCCGTCCTGGTCCTCGAGGTTGATGTGCGACGCCGTGGCGGCGCGCTGCAGGACCTCGAAGCTCTGGTTCAGCTCCTCCTCCACCTGGCCGGCGACCGTCCGCGCCGACCACTGCCGGGCCGCGACGAGCTGCTGGTCGAGCCGCGCCACGCGGAACCCGAAGGCCCAGGCCAGCAGGATGACCGGGATGCCCGCGCTCACCGCGAGCAGGAGGTAGACGCGGGTCTGCAGGGAGCCGCGCAGCCGCTCGCGCAGGACGGGACCGCTCATCGCGCCTCCCCATGGATGCTGCGGGCCATCCGGATGAGGTCCTCGAGCGACCCCCGCCCGCGCAGCAGGTACCGGCGGCCGTTCCTCGACCACTCGAGCTGGCTCCAGAGGGTCCCGTCCTCGGCCACCACCCGGGCCAGCACGGCGTCGCCCTCGATGGGCGCGCTCTGCTGCTGGATCACGGCGAGGCGCCCCACGAGCCCCTCCGCGATGGGGCGCTCCTTCCCGACGGCCTGGGCGAGGTACAGGGCGGGCGCGCCGTCCGCCCCCAGGAAGGAGAGCGCCACCGAGCCGCCGTCCTCCCGGGTGAAGCGCACCGAGGATGGCGGCCACCGCAGCGTGTCGGGAAAGTAGGAGGGAAGCTGGACCCGGGCCTGGAGCCGCCGCTCGGCCTCCTCCACCGAGGTCGCCCGGCGCACCCCGCGCGGCTCGCCGTGCAGCCAGCCGGGGACGGTGTCGAGGGTGACGAGCGCGAGGGCAGCACCCCCGAGAACCAGGGTCAAGGTCCAGAGCGCGCGTGCGCCCTCGCTGAGCGTGCTCGCCATGGCCGCGGCCCCGGCGGCGGTCATACCACGAAGAACAGCAGGAATCCGAGCCCGACCGAGGCGGCGGCGAAGCGCACCCGGGCGAGCGGCACCGGCTCCGGCGCGGGCGCCATGAGGGCCCTGCAGCGCTGCTC
>JBAVCR010000530.1:0-2433 GCA_049586815.1 Anaeromyxobacteraceae bacterium | reverse complement strand
GGGGATCCGTGCCCGGCCGGCCCCGCGTCGGCCGGGCACGCTCCGCGGAGGGCGGCGTCCCGCGTGGTCAGTCCCGCGGCGGTCCGGGGGTCGGCCCGTCCCCCAGCACGTCCTTCCGCTCGAGCCGCAGCGCGCCGCCGTCGAGGTGGACGGCGGCGATGGCGAGGCCGGCGGCTCCCGACAGGAGGAGCACGCCGAGCAGGAAGAAGAGGGCCTCCACGACCGCCGGGAGGGCCATCATCCCGTGGCCGAGGAAGAGGAGCGAGGTGAGCGTGAAGGCCAGGATGGCCCCGTAGTCGAGGAAGAGGGCCCAGGTCACCGTGAGGTGGCGCCGCCCGAGGATGGCGACCTGCTTGCGGATCACCTCCCGCCGCGCCTCCGTGGCCGTCCCGGTCCGGTGCTCGCGGGCGAGGTCGCGGAGCCGGCTGGAGAGGGCCGTCGACAGGTTGATGAGCCCGAGCGCGATGAGGCCGCAGGCGGAGACCATGACCGCGGGTGTCACCGCGGAGGCGATGCGGGGGAGGGTGTCGGCCGACATGGGCCCCCGTGTACCGCGGAAGGCGGCGGCTGTCTCGCACCGAAGGGAGACCCCCCAAGGGATCCCTGGCGTGCACCCGGACGATGCGGGAGCATCCTCGCTCATGCTCGTCCCCCTCGTCGCGCTCGCGCTGCTCGCCGCTCCGGCCGATCCGCCCACGGCGCCCCCGGCGCCCCCGGACGGCGCCCCGAAGCAAGATGCCCAGCACGCCGCCGTCGCCCTCGGGGGCGGATCGCTCGACGATCTCGCGAAGCAGCTCCAGAACCCGCTCGCCGACCTGGTCTCGGTGCCCTTCCAGAACAACTTCAACGGGGGCGGGCCCGCCGGCCTGGGCGCTTCCTACAACCTGAACTTCCAGCCGGTGATCCCCATCGAGCTCGACCGGACCTGGAACCTCATCCTCCGCCCCATCGTGCCCTGGTACAACCTGGCGCTCGGGAACGGGGAGCGGAGCTCCGGGCTGGGCGAGATCATCATCGAGACCTTCCTCTCCCCGGCCAGGGCGAGCGGCTTCATCTGGGGCGTCGGGCCGGCCTTCTCGTTCCCCACCGCCACGAACGACGCGGTCGCCACCGGCTGCTTCGCGGCCGGCCCGGTCGTGGCCGGGGTCTACATGGGAGGACCCTGGGTGGTGGGCGCGCTCCTCACGCAGCTCGACGCCTTCGCCTGCATGGGGTCCCAGCGGCTCGACACCACCTCGCTCCAGGTCTTCCTCAACTACAACCTGCCGCACGCCTGGTCGATCGGGACCGCCCCGACGTTCCTCGTGAACTGGAACGCGCACGGCCAGCAGTGGACCGTGCCGGTGGGCGCGAGCATCGCGAAGACCATCGCCATCGCGAAGCAACCCATCTCGCTCTCCTTCTCCTACTACGCGAACGTCGTGCACCCGGACGGCGGATCGCCCTGGCTCACCCGCTTCGACGTGACCTTCATGTTCCCGAAGTGACGTCGGGCGGGGCCCCCATCCCGTCCATGATCGCCCGGAAGCGGGGCAGGTCCCGGAGCGCCGCCAGGTCCGGGTCGCGTTCCATCCATTCCCGGTTGCGGAACCCGGCGCGGGCCACGCCCTCGAGGAGCTGGAGGGCCTCCTCGTGCGCCCCCTCCACCGCGTGGAGGCAGGCGACGTTGTAGCGGACGCCGGCGTCGAGCGGGTCGATGGCGAGGGCCTGGCGGGCCCAGGCGAGCCCTTCCTCGCGCCGGCCCAGCCGCGCCAGGCAGACCGCGATCATGGTCGCGGCGCGCGGGTCGTCCGGGTTCATCTCCACGTGGCGCTCGCAGACGTCGTGGGCCACGCGGTAGGCGACGAGAGCCGCGGCGTGGTCGCCGCCCGCCTCGGCGGCCTGCGCAGCGAAGAAGGCGGCCTGGTAGTCCTCGCGGGCGGCGTTCGCCTCCTGGCAGAGCCGGAGGGCCTCCTCGTGGCGTCCCTGCTGCAGGCAGGCGCGGGCGAAGTAGTAGCGGGCCTCGGGGCGGGAAGGGTCCTCGGCGATGGCGACGCGGAACTCCCGCTCCGCCTCGTCCGGGCGCCGGAGGAGGAAGAGGGTCAGCCCGCGGGCCGTGTGGGCCTCGGCGAGACCCGGATCGAGCTCGAGGGCCCTCTCGCTCGCCGCGTCGGCGATGCGCAGCTGCGCGGCGTCCAGCGACGGGTACAGCATGTGGAGCTGGGCCGCACCCTCGGCGAGACCGGCGTGGGCCGGGGCGTAGCGGGGGTCGATCTCGGTGGCCCGCCGGAACATGTCGCAGGCGAACTGGAGGTTGGCCTTGCGGGGCACCTTGAGGAACTGCCGGGCCCGCAGGCAGCAGTCGTAGGCCCGGGCGTCCGCGGAGGGGAGGCGGCGGACGCGGGTGGGCGCCGCCGCCAGCGGGGCCGGCGCGTGGGCGAGCTCCTCCAGCGC
>JBAVCR010000529.1:0-2546 GCA_049586815.1 Anaeromyxobacteraceae bacterium | reverse complement strand
CCCGCGGCCGGAGCCGCAGCGCCCTCGGCGCCCGCGACGGCGGTGGGAGCAGCGACCACCTCCTCCTTCTCGGGGACGGCGACGTAGGCGATGACGTAGTCGGTGGCGTACTTGATCTTCGAGCCCTCGGGGCTCTTCAGCTCGGACACGTGCAGCGAGTGGCCGATCTTGATGGGCGTGACGTCGACCTCGATCTGGACCGGGATGCGGTCGGGCAGCGCCTCGACCGTGACCTCGTGGGTCGAGACCGAGAGGATGCCGCCCTCGAGGACGCCCTCGGCCTTGCCGGTGGTGACGACCGGGACCTTCACGAGCACCGGCTTGTCGAGAGCCACCTCGAGGAAGTCGGCGTGGAGGAGCCGGCGGCTGACCGGGTCGACCTGGTAGTCCTTGAAGAGGACCCGCTTCGCGCCGCTCTCCAGCTGGAGCGTGATGAGGGTGTTCCGCTTGTGCGGGGTCGCGATGGCCTTCATCACCTCGGCCGGGTCGACCGCCACCGGCGTGGGCTGCGCCTGCAGGCCGTACACCACGGCGGGGATGAGGTTCTTCTCGCGCAGGCGGCGCGCGGGGCCCTTGCCCTTCTCGGTGCGGGGCTGGGCGGCGACGGAATTCTGGGCAGTATCGGACATGGATTCCTCCCAACGGACTCCGCGGCCGTTCGAGGCGCGCGGGAGGGGCCGGTGGTGGAACATCCCCGGCCCTGGGTGAAGTCGGTTTGAGGGGCGGCTTTTAGCCGGAAACCCCGGTGCCGTCAAGGGGTTCGGATCGCGCCCCGGCGACGGGTCCGGATCGGCCCCGGATCAGACGAAGAGGCTCGAGAGCGAGTCGGAGCTCTGGATGCGGCGGATCGCCTCGGCGAGCAGCCGGGCCGAGGAGACCTGCTCGATCTTGGGACAGGCCTGGGCCTGCGGCGAGAGCGGGATCGAGTCGGTCACCACCACCTTCTCGATGGGGCTCTTCGTGATCCGCTCCACCGCCGGCCCGGAGAGGACCGCGTGGGTCGCGTAGGCGTAGACCTTCGTGGCCCCCTTCGACTGGATGGCCGCCGCCGCCTGGGTGAGCGTCCCGGCGGTGTCGATCATGTCGTCGAGGAGGATGGCCACCTTGCCGGAGACGTCGCCGATGACGTTCATGATCTCGGCCACGTTGGGCTTGGTGCGCCGCTTGTCGACGATGCCCAGCGCGCAGCCCATGCGCTTCGAGTAGGCGCGGGCGCGCTCCACGCCGCCGGCGTCGGGCGAGACGATGATCAGGTTCTCGCTGTCGGTGAAGTGCCGCTTCATGTGCTCGAGCATGATGGGCGCGGCGTAGAGGTGGTCGAAGGGGATGTTGAAGAAGCCCTGGATCTGCCCGGCGTGCATGTCCATCGAGACCACGCGGGTGACGCCGGCGGCCTCGATGAGGTCGGCCACGAGCTTCGCGGTGATGGGGACGCGCGGCGCCACCTTGCGGTCCTGGCGGGCGTACCCGTAGTACGGGATGACCGCGCAGATGGAGCCGGCCGAGGAGCGCTTGAGCGCGTCGGCCATGATGAGCAGCTCCATCAGGTTGTGGTTGGCGTTGGGGCTCGTCGACTGGATGATGAACGTGTCGGTGCCGCGCACGTTCTCGCCGATCTCGACCTGGATCTCCCCGTCGGAGAAGGAGCCGACGCTGGCGGCGGAGAGTTCCCGCCCGAGGTTCTGCACGACCGCCTTGGCCAGCGCCGGGTTCGAGTTGCCGGCGAAGACCTTGTAGAAGTTCGGGTTGCCCATGCGGGCGCGTTATACCCGGTTCGCGGGCCCTGGCCTAGGGCATCCCCGGGGCGTTCAGGCCATGTCGGCGTCGGCCCGGTGGAGCCCCGGCCCGCGGGCCAGCTCCCGGTCGTACTCGGCCAGGATCACCCGCTCCATCCGCTCCCGCGTCTCGGTGTTGAGCGGGTGGGCGATGTCCTTGAAGGTCCCGTCCTTGCGCCGCTTGGCGGGCATGGCCACGAAGAGCCCCGTGGTCCCCTGGATCACCTTCAGCCCCCGGACCACGAAGCAGCCGTCGAGCGTGATGGTGACGTACGCCTTCAGCTTGTCCTCGCTGACCGGGAAGATGCGGACCTCGGTGATTTCCATGCTGAGACTCCCCGCATCCGCGCCACGCTGCGCGCGACGATGATCTCGACCGGAACGCCCTCGAGCCTTCCCCCCGCCAGCGACGTCGCCGCGGCTCGCGCCGCGCGCAGGCTCCCGAAGGTACCGACCAGCGTCGGCCCGCTCCCTGACATTATAGGGTTCCGCGCACCGACGTCGGCAAGCCGCCGGAGCAGGATTCGCAGCGGCGGCCGGCGCGCCAGGCAGGGCTCCTGCAGGTCGTTCTCCGGACGGAGCGCCGACGGCTTGCCGCGCCGCGGCAGTCGACCGGACCGGTCGAGGTCGAGCCACCGATAGGCCTCGGCGGCCCGGATGGCGAGCGCCGGGTCCCGCGGGTAGGCGAGCACGAGGTGACGCGTGGCCACGCGCGCCGGGCGCAGCCGCTCCCCGCGACCCCCCGCCCAGGCGGCTCCCCGGCCGAGGAAG
>JBAVCR010000528.1:0-7776 GCA_049586815.1 Anaeromyxobacteraceae bacterium | reverse complement strand
CTCCCGGACCTCGACCCCGGACGCTACCTCCTCGGCGCCGTGCGGGAGGGGTACACGCAGTCGCGCGCCACCGTGGCCCGGCCGGGCGAGGAGGCGATGATCGAGCTCGTCCGCGGCGGGCGCGTCGCCGGGACGGTCCGCGAGGAGGTCTCGGGAAAGCCGGTCGCTCCCTTCCGCGTGGAGGTCCGGCGCGGCGGGCGCGGGTGGCGCCTCGTCCTCCGCGCGGCGACCGTGCTCGACGCCTCCGGGAGGTTCGAGATCGGGGACCTCCCGGCCGGACCGCTCGTGGTCTCGGCCTCGTCGCCGGGACACCTGCCTTCGCCGGAGGTGGAGGTGACGGTCCCGGACGGCGGTGGAACCGCCGAGGTCGACCTGCGGCTCGGCCTGGGCGGCCGCATCTCCGGCCGGGTGGTGGACCGCGTCACCGGGTCTCCCCTGCCAGGCGCCCGCGCGACGCTGGAGAGCGAGGGAGCGAGCGCACCCTCGCTGCTCGACGCCGGGGCCTCGGCCATCACCGGCGCCGACGGCACGTTCCTCGTCGCCGGCGTCCCGGCGCGCACGGTGACCCTCCACGTGGAGGCCGAGGGGCACCACTCCCGGATCGTCGCCGGCGTCGCGGTGCCGGAGGGGGGCCAGGGCGGGCCGGTGGAGGTGAAGCTGTCCCCGGTCGCGGAGGGCGAGGAGCCCCGCGTGGAGCTGGCGGGGATCGGCGCCACACTGGAGCGGCGGGGGCGCGGGGCGCTGCGGATCGCCTTCGTGGCGCCCGGAGGGGGGGCCGCCGAGGCCGGGCTCGTGGCTGGCGACGAGATCCTGCAGGTGGAGGGGCGGCCCGTCGCCGACCTGGGACTGTCGGGCGCGGTCGACCTCATCCGCGGGCCGGAGGACACGCGCGTCCGCCTCGTCGTCCGGCGCGGCGAGGCGCCGGCCACCGAGCTGTACGTGTGGCGGCGGCTGGTGCGCGGGTGACGCGGCGCTCCGGCGCTACCAGGGCTCCCGCGCCCCGATGAAGCTCTGCGGGTAGCCCCAGTCGGGCGTCGAGACCCGGTCGAGCTCGGCCACGTCCGCGGGCGAGAGCTTCACCTCGAGCGCCCGCAGGTTCTCCTCCAGCTGCGCGACCGTCCGCGCCCCCACGATGACGCTCGAGAGCCCGGGGCGGCCGAGCAGCCAGGCGAGCGACACCGCCGACGGGGTGGAGCCAATTCGCTCCGCCATGGCGCGGACCGCGTCGAGCACGCGCCAGCAGCGCTCCACGTCGAAGGTCCTCCAGGTGTCCTGCCAGACGGCGAGCCGGGTCCCCTCGGGTGGCGGCGCGCCACGGCGGTACTTGCCGGTGAGGAAGCCGCGGGCGAGCGGGCTCCAGGCCAGGATGCCGAGGCCGAAGGCGCGGGCCGCCGGCACGAGCTCCCGCTCCCCCTCGCGGGCCGCGATGGACCACTGCATCTGGATCGACGCGTACGGAACGAGGTGGCGCCGGTCGGCCGCCCAGAGCGACTCCACGAGCCGGTAGCCGGCGTAGTTGGAGCACCCCACGTAGAGCGCCTTGCCGGCCCGGACGAGGTCGGTGAGCGCCTCGAGGGTCTCCTCGATGGGAACGGAGCCGTCCTGCATGTGCACCTGGTAGAGATCGACGTGATCGGTGCGCAGGCGCCGGAGCGAGGCCTCGCAGGCCCGCAGGATGGCCTTTCGCGAGAGCCCCTGGTCGTGGGGAGCGACCGCGGCGCCGAGCCCGGTGGTGGGGAAGCGGCACTTGGTGGCGAGCGTCACCCGGTCGCGCTTGCCCTCGAGCCACTTCCCGAGCAGCTCCTCCGAGTTCCCCTCGGAGTAGACGTTGGCGGTGTCGATGGTGTCCATCCCGGCGTCGATGGCCCGGTCGAGGACGCGGCGCGCCTCCGCCTCGGTGGAGGTGACGCCCTTCATGAATCCCTGCGACTCCCCGACGGTCATCGCGCCGAAGGAGAGCAGGCTGACGCGAAGGCCGGACTTGCCGAGCTGTCGACGTTCCATGGGGATCTCCTCGCGGGCGCGCCGCTGCCGCCCGGCACTTCCCTAGCGCGAGAGCTGGCCGGAAGCCAGGACCGTCGGCGCGGTGCGGCCGGCGTCCCCGCCTGCGCCGTACGGCAGGCGGTCCTTCAGCCGGAGGAACGGCCTCTCGAGGAGGTGCCAGGAGAGGAGCGCGGCGGCGAAGGTGGCCGCGCCGGCGATCGCGGTGAATCCGGCGATGCCGAGGAGGCGGCTCCCGGAGAGGCCGGCGAGCAGGCTCGCGGTGAGGCCGGCCGCCTCCAGCCCGAGGAAGATCGGGTAGTGGAGCACGTAGAGGCCGTAGCTGTACTTCCCGAAGGTGCGGAGCGCCGGCGAGGCGAGCGGCCGGGCCATCCCCCCGCTCCGGCCGTCGACGGCGAGCACGAGGATGGCCGCGAAGCCGGCGGCGAGCGGCCCGAAGGCCCACACCTGCGCCACCGGGTCCCCGCCGAACAGGGCGCCCTGCCGGATCCAGACGGCGGCGACCGCGGCGACCGAGCCGCCGAGCACCCAGGGGGCGGCCTTGCGCGCCCAGGGCCACCAGCCCGGCTCGCGGGCCGCCACCGCCACGAGCGCGCCGAGCGCCAGCGCGTCCATCCGCGCGGGGGTGAGCACGTAGGCGGCCGTGGCGTCGTAGGTCGTGTGGTGGATGGCGAAGCGGAGCGCGAAGGCGCCCGCCACGATCCCCAGGCAGGCGACGGCGAGGCGCCGGGGCGGCAGGAGCCAGACCAGGAGCGGCCAGGCCAGGTAGAACTGCTCCTCCACCGCGAGCGACCAGAAGTGGGCGGCCCAGGGGCTCGCGTGGAACCCGCCCTCGCGCGCGAAGAGCACGTTGCCGAGGTAGCTGAAGAGCCATCCGGGGTGGCCCGGGCCCCGGTCGAAGGCCGGGAGGAGGAGCGGCAGGACGAGAAAGAGCACCGCCAGGTACGCGTAGTGAAGCGGGAAGATGCGCAGCACGCGGCGGGCGAGGAAGGTCCGGAAGTAGCCCTCGCCCCCGCGGGCGTCGAGCAGGATGCCGGTGATGAGGAAGCCGGAGAGGACGAAGAAGAGGTCCACGCCCGCCCAGCCGGCCCGGGTCGCGCCGAGGAGCACCCGCTCCACCCACCCGCCCTCCCCGTCGATGTGGGCGAGGTGGAAGACCAGCACCGCCAGCACGGCCACGCCCCGGAGCCCGTCGAGCGCGGGGAGGTGCGCGCCGCGCCGAGGCGCGCCGGTGTGGCTCGGGGGGATCACGGGCGGCGGAATCCTAGTCGAAGGGGCGGAGCGCGCAAGCGGTCCCGGGAGGGACGCCCGGGGCGGCCGGCTTTCGCTCCAGGTGCGGGTGTTCTAGGCTCGGATCCTTGAGCGACGGAGGGGACATCGGCACGGCGGAGACCCGCAGTCCCTGGGGTGCCTGGATCGCCTTCGGCATCGGCTACCTCGCGCTCGCCGAGGTCTCCGACTGGCTCACCAACGAGGCCAGCCAGTTCGCCACCTTCTGGCCCGCGGCCGGCCTCTACGTGGGGGCGCTCCTCCTCGCCGAACGGCGCCGCTGGCCGGGGTTCCTCGCCGCGGCCGCCCTCGCGGACCTCCTCGTCTCCTTCCACGTGGGGCGGCGCCCGGCGCTCGCGCTGGCGCTCACCGCCGGCGACCTGGCGGAGGCGGTGCTGGCCGCGAGCCTGGTCCGGGGATACCTGGGGCGACGCCCGCGGATGTGGCGGTTGCGCGACGTGCTCGCGGTCATGGTGCTCGCCGCCGTGGTCGCCCCGATCGGTCCGGCGCTCCTGGGCGGCGCCACGACGGCGCACTCGAACGGGGTGCCGTTCGCGACGGCGGCCTTCCAGTGGTGGGTGGGGGACGGCCTGGGCATCCTCGTGGTCACCCCGCTCATGCTGGCCTGGGCGGTCCCGGACGGCGTGGACCGGAACCCGGTGCTCCGCCGTCCCCTCGAGTTCTCCGGCCTCGCCATCGCCACGGTGGGCGTCTCCCTCGTGGTCTTCCGGCAGGCGCAGGAGGGGGTGCTCGCCGAGGAGCACCTCGTGCTCCCGGTCTTCGTCTGGGCCGCGCTCCGCTTCGGTCCGCGCGGGGTCACCGCGGCCGGGGCCATGCTGGCGTTCGTCGCCGCGTGGGCCACCACCTGGGCGGCCTGGCTCTCCGGCGCCCGCGCGCTCGTCCCGGACGCCGGATCGGTCCAGGGCTACCTCTCGCTCGCCATCGCGACGAGCCTGCTCCTCGCCGCCGAGGTGGCGGGGCGCGAGCGGACCGAGCGGCGGCTCCAGCTCGCGCGCTTCGCCCTCGACCAGGGCGGTGAGGCCTTCCTCGTCGCCGACGCCTCCGGCCGGGTGGTCCTCGCCAGCGAGGCGGCGGGGCGGCTCCTCGGACGGAGCTCCTCCACACTGCTCGGCTCCCTGCTCGCCTCCCTCGACCCGGCGGCGGGACGGCGGCTGGGCGCGCAGGAATGGCCGGTGATGCGCGCGCTCGGGCGGGTGAACTACGAGTCGATCGTCAGCGATGCCTCGGGGCGCCGGGTCCCGGTCGAGGTCCACCTCTCCTTCCTCACCGCGGACGGGGCGGAGTTCCTGGCCTGGTCGGCGCGCGACCTCTCCGATCGGAACCGCGCCGAGGAGGAGCACCGCCTCGCCGCGGTGGGGACGCTGGCGGCGGGCGTGGCCCACGAGATCAACAACCCCCTCACGTACGTCACCGCCAACCTGGCCTTCCTCGAGGAGACGCTCGGGAAGATGCGCGGGCTCCATCCCGACGTGGAGGAGGCCGAGGAGGCGGCCTCCGAGGCGTCGCTCGGCGCCCGCCGGGTGCGGGACATCGTGCGCGACCTCCGCTTCGTGGCCCGCCCTCCCGACGGCCGCCGGGTCGAGGTGGACCCGGCCACGGAGATCCGCTCGGCGCTCAACCTGGCCCAGGCCGAGATCCACCGGCGCGCCTCGCTCTCCCTGCGCCTCGACCCCTGCCCGAGCGTGCTCGCCGGCCAGGGGCAGATCGGGCAGGTGATGCTCCACCTGCTCGTGAACGCCGCCCAGTCGACGCCGCCGGGCGCCCCCGCCGCGCACGCGGTCCGGGTCAGTTCCCGCACCGACGAGAACGGCTGGGCGGCCATCGAGGTGAGCGACACCGGGGTCGGCATCTCCGCCTCGGCCCGCGCCCACATCTTCGAGCCGTTCTTCACCACCCGCACCGCCGGCGGCGGGCCCGGCCTCGGGCTCTCCGTCTCCCACGGGATCGTGACCGGGCTGGGGGGCAGCATCGAGGTGGCGAGCGAGGAGGGGCGCGGGACCACGGTCCGCGTGCGCCTGCCGCCGGCCGTCGCCGTCTCCTGAGCTCCCGGAGCGGCCTACCAGAAGCCGAGCTGCAACCGCGCGGCCTCGCTCATCTTCTCCGGCGTCCAGGGCGGGTCGAAGACGAGGTCGACCTCCACCTCGCCTACGCCGGGCACCTTCGCCACCCGCTCCCGGACGTCGTCGAGGATCATGGGCGCCACGCCGCAGCCCGGCGCGGTGAGCGTCATGCGGATGGTGACCTTCCGGCCGCCCTCGGCGCGCTCCGAGTGGACGAGCTCGTAGACGAGCCCGAGGTCGACGATCGACGCCGGGATCTCCGGGTCGAACACCTTCTTCAGGGCCTCCCAGACCCGCTCCTCGTCGAAGGGCTGGCCGGTGGCGGCGGCGAGGCGGTCCTTCTCCTGCTCGGCCACCTTGCGGGCGCGCTCGGCGTAGACCTCGCCGAGGGCGTCGGCGTCCTCGTTGGCGAGGCGCGCGAGGCCTCCGTGCCCCAGCATGACGGTGAAGTGCCCGCCCAGCTCCTGCTGGGGCATGACCATCGCGCCCTCGGGGATGATGTGCTTCTCCCCGGAGGGCACGAGGGTGACCTCGACGGCGCGCTTCAGCGTGACCGGTTCGCGACGGTCCATCGTCTCACTCCGTGGTGGCCGGCTGCACGTCTCCGTGCAGGGCGGAGTGGAGCGCGTGCCAGGCCAGGCTCGCGCACTTCACCCGGGTGGGGAAGTCGGCCACGCCCTTCAGGACCGCCAGCTTGCCGAGGCCGTCGGCCTGCGAGGCGTCGCCCTCGACCACCATCTTGTGGAAGCGCTGGAAGAGGTCCTCCGCCTCCGCGGCGGACTTGCCCCGCAGCGCCGCGCTCATCAGGGAGGCCGACGCCTTCGAGATGGCGCAGCCCGATCCCTGGAACGAGACGTCGGCGATGCGGTCGCCGTCCATGCGCAGGAACACGTGGTAGTGGTCGCCGCAGAGCGGGTTCAGCCCCTCTGCCGTGGCCGTCGCGTCGGCCATGGGGCGGAAGTTCCGGGGGTTGCGCCCGTGGTCCAGGATGACCTCCTGGTAGAGGTCGGTCAGCTCGCTCATGGGAACAGCTCCCGGACGCGGTGGAGGCCCTGGACCAGCTGGTCCACGTCCTCGCGGTCGTTGTAGAGGGCCATCGAGGCCCGCACGGTGGCCGGCACGCCGAAGCGCTCCATGAGCGGCTGGGCGCAGTGGTGGCCGGCGCGCACCGCCACGCCCTCCCGGTCGAGGATGGTCCCCACGTCGTGCGGGTGGACCCCCTCCATCACGAAGGAGATCACGGCGGCCTTGCCCGGGGCGGTGCCGATGATCCGCAGCCCGGGGATCTCCCGGAGGCGGCGGGTGGCGTAGTCGAGCAGGTCGCGCTCGTGGGCCTCGGCCCCCTCCCGGTCGAGCCCGGTGAGCCAGTCGACGGCCGCGCCGAGCCCCACCGCGCCGGCGGCGTCGGGGGTGCCGGCCTCGAACTTGTGCGGGATGGTGTTGAACTTCGTCCCCGAGAAGGAGACCGAGAGGATCATGTCCCCCCCGCCCTGCCAGGGCGGCATGGCCTCGAGCAGGCGTGCCTTGCCGTAGAGGACGCCGATCCCGGTGGGGCCGAACGCCTTGTGGCCGCTCCAGACGTAGAAATCGGCGTCGAGGTCGCGGACGTCGACCTTCAGGTGGGGCACGGCCTGGGCGCCGTCGACGAGGACCGGGACGCCGCGCGCGTGGGCGAGGCGCACGATCTCCTTCACCGGGTTCACGGTGCCGAGCGCGTTCGACACGTGGGTGACGGCCACGATGCGCGTGCGCGGGCCGATGAGCCGCTCGAAGTCGGCGAGGTGGACCTGCCCCTCGTCGTCGACCGGCACCACCACGAGCTTCGCCCCCTTCTCGGCGGCGAGCAGCTGCCAGGGCACGATGTTGGAGTGGTGCTCCATCCCGGTGACGAGGATCTCGTCGCCGGGACCGACGTTGGCCCGTCCCCAGGACTGCGCCACCAGGTTCACGCCCTCGGTGGTGCCGCGGGTGAAGACGATCTCGCGCGGCTCGGCCCCGAGGAAGCGCGCCACCTTCTTGCGGGCGCCCTCGAAGGCGGCGGTGGCCCGCTCGGCGAGCTGGTAGACGCCGCGGTGCACGTTGGAGTTGTCGTGCGCGTAGAAGTGGGTCACCGCGTCGATGACCACCTGCGGCTTCTGGGCGGTGGCGCCGCTGTCGAGGAAGGCGAGCCGCTTGCCGTGCGGACGCTGGGCCAGCACCGGGAACTGGCGGCGCACGGCCTGCACGTCGAACGGGGCCGGGGCGGCGGGGGCCCGCACCTTCGTGGCCGCCTCGCTCATGCCGCCTCCAGGATGCGCCGGCCCTCGGGGAGCCGCGCCGCCACGAGCCGCCCCAGCCGCTCGCGCAGCCCGGGGACGGCCACGCGGTCCACCATCTCCCGGGCGAAGGCGTAGACGAGCAGCGTGCGGGCCTCGGCCAGCCCGAC
>JBAVCR010000527.1:0-8704 GCA_049586815.1 Anaeromyxobacteraceae bacterium | reverse complement strand
GCTCGGGGCGGCGCTGCTCCAGTCGGGCCGGCCCCAGGCCGCCGAGGCGCAGCTCCGGGCGGCCCTCGCGCTCCGTCCGGCGGATCCCGAGGTGCTGTTCAACCTGGGAATGCTGCTCGCGCGCACCGGGAGGGGCGAGGAGGGGCGGTCCCTCCTGCGCCGCTACCTCGAGGTCGCGCCGTCCACGCAAGTCCAGGCGCGCCGAGCCGCCGAAGCCGTCCTCTCCCGCTGAGTGCGCAAGAAGTATCGAGTGGGAAACGGGTGCATGTAGGCGCGGGGCGCCGCCGCGCCGACACGAGTCCAAGGTCCTTGATTTGCTGTCGTTTCTTGGCGCCCTGCCGCGTCGTTCCGCGCCCGCGGCTTGCATGACCCGAGGTGGGGACCCCCATGCCCGAGAAAAGCCCGAGAAAAGCCCGCGGTTTCACGCTCGTCGAGATGGCCGTGGTCGTGGCCATCGTCTCCGTTCTCGGGGCGCTCGCCTGGTCGAACCTCTGGCGCCTTCGCCCCCGGGCCCAGCTCGCCGACGCCTCGAGCGAGCTCGTGGCGCTCGTCCACGGCGCCCGGCAGCACGCCCTCGCCACCGGGAACGACGTGGCGGTCATGTTCTTCCCCACCTACGCCGGCGCCGGCACCACCGGGCGCGTCGTCGTCTACGAGGACGGCAACGCCGACTTCTTCCTCGACACCGGCGCCGTGAACTTCGCCGCCTACGACCCGGCCGTCCTGAAGCGCGGCAGCCGCAGCACCATCGTGGCCGACTACGACCTTCCCCGGAACGTCGTCATCGGACCCGCGACCGGCGCCGGCGCCTCGGCGACGCTCGTCGCCCCGCTCGCCGCCATCCCCGTGAACGTCGACTGCTCGTTCTGCGCGACGGGAGGGGACCGCCGCGGCGCCATCCGCTTCGACTCCCGGGGCCGCGCGTCGTTCTACTCGGCCAACACCGGGGCCGGACAGCCTGCCGCCAACGTCGTCGGCGGCAGCATCTCGCTCGCCGCGCCAGAGGTGGCCGGCCAGCGCACTCTTCTCGTCACGGCCGGCACGGGTTCCGTGACCCTCCACAATCAGGGCGGCTAGGAGATCCGATGCCGACGACCCGATCGCAGCGCGGCGTCACCCTCATCGAGGCCATGGTGGCCATGGTCGTGCTCCTGGTGGGCGCGATCGGCATGGTGAGCCTCCACTCCACCGGCGTCCGGCTCCAGGGGGAGGCGCGCGAGGTCACCCGCGCCACCGCCATCGCCCAGGACCTCATGAACCAGATCCAGACCTGGGAGTACGCCGACGCCCGTCTCGCCAACGCGAACGCGGCCAACGACCGCGACCCGAGCGACGACGCGGGAGCCTTCGCGCTGTACGGGACCACGCCGCCCTTCGACCACGCCGAGGCCGACCTCACCGCCGGCGGCGGCACCTGGACCGGCATCCCCACCGCCGCGCTCGCCACGGGCGGCTTCGAGCGCTACTGGAACGTCTCCACGAGCGACCAGGACGGCAACCTCATCGACGCCGCCGGCAACGGCGTGGCCGACGGGATGCGCGTCGCCGTCATCGTCCGGTGGCTGCAGGGGGCTTCCTGGCACCGCGTGGTGCTCCACGGCTACAAGGTCAACCCGGGGGATCGCCTGTGATCGCGCCTCGCACCCGTCCCGCCCGAGGGTTCACGCTGGTCGAGCTCCTCGTGGGCATCGTGGTCTCGCTCCTCGCCGTCGCCGCCGGCGTCGTGATGCTGGCGGGCCAGAAGCGGAGCTTCCAGGGCTCGTCGGCCGACCGCGCGCTCCAGGAGACCGGCCGCATGGCGCTGGGATCGGTCTCCCAGGACCTCCGCATGGCCGGCTACGGCGTCGAGCCTCCGATGGTCTTCGACCTGGGGCAGATGACCAACGTCCCGGTCGACCGCGCCCGACAGGGCACCGGCGAGACGGTGACCTTCGGCGGCGACGCGAGCGGCACCACGGGCTTCGCCTGCGCCGCGCCGGTCGCCTGCCGCGACTCGACGACCGGCCCCGACGAGCTCGCCTTCCAGTACCGGAACCCCGCCTTCAACCACCCGATCCTCGCCGTCCCGTCCGACACGTCCATCGAGATCGCTGGCCCGCTCCTCCAGCCCATCCGCGCCGGCCAGGTCTTCCAGGCCATCTGCTTCACGGGAACCATGCTCTGGGCCTACGTCCGAGCTGCCACCGACGTGGCCGCCACGAACGACGCCCGGGTCACCGTCACGCTGCGCCCCGGCCAGGATCTCGACTACCCGCTCCAGAACTCGGCCGTCTCGCCCGTCACGGGAGACGCCTGCTTCCGCGGCGGACAGGCACGCCTCTTCGAGGTGGAGCGGGTGCGCTACTTCGTGCAGTCCTACGACGCCGCCGGCCAGGTGGTGGGCTGGAACACCGCGGGCGCCCGCCCCTACCTCATGGTGGACCGCGGCCTGCTCGCCGACGGTGCGCCGCTCCTCGAGGTGGTGGCCCCCGACGTGGAGGACCTCCAGGTCTCGTACGTCTTCCCGCTCGCGGCGGATGGCACCCAGGTGGTGGGCAACACCCCGGGCACCCCGCTCGCCAACTCGAACGTCGGCATCGACCTCGCGCCCGCCGGCGGGCTCGTCCCCACCTATGCCTCGGCCCGGCTTTCGGCGGAGCGCGCAACCCACTATCCGGCGAACATCCGCGCCGTGGGAGTGACCGTGGTGGTCCGGGCGCCCAACCCCGAGGCCCAGCGCGGCGACCCCTCGATCCCGGCAGCCGGCAACCGCGCCGCGGTCGACGCCAGCGATCCCGAGTTCCGGCGCGCGGTCATCGGAACCAGCGTCTCGCTCCCCAACATGGAGAGCCGGGCCCCCTTCTTCCCCGTCATCGAACCCACCTCCACCGTCCTCAACGTGGGCGGCGGCTAGGAGCAGGCCATGCCAGCACGCAACCAGCGCGGCAGCGCACTCGTCATGTCGGTCATCGTGGTCCTCGTCATCGCCATCATCGGCGTCGCGGTGGTGCGCTTCGCATCGCGGGAGGTGGCCGGGGCCACCGCCTCGCGGAAGACGCAGGCGCTCGTCGCCTGCGCCGACGCCGGGCGACAGGTCCTTCTCTCCCAGTTCAAGGCGCTCGGCGTCTCGCCGGTGTCCCTGACGGCGCTCAACCTCCCGCTCGACGCCAACACCAACATCGTGGGCGGTCACTACGGGGAGCAGGGCGTCCAGGTGACCCAGGTGGTGAACCTGCCGGGGTCGGCCTTCGGCCCCGATCCGGGCACGGTCCAGGACATCTCGAACCGCGTCATGGTCACCGGCGGCGGCGGCAAGCCGCTCAAGGTGATCGTCCACTGCCAGCAGGGCGGGGTCGGCGGAGACCCGACCACGGGTCGCCAGCTCGAGGTCGAGTTCGGCGTCCGCTTCGGAATCTAGGGGAACGACATGAACCGGACCAACGGCTTCCGCCGGAACCTCCTCGTCACGCTCGCCCTCGGGCTCGCCGCCGCGACGCTCCTGCCCCTGCGCGGCGACTGCGGCCAGAACGAGTGCGCCAACACCACCACCTCGCTCGCCTCGACCGTGAACAACCCGGTGGCCGGCGACGAGCAGTTCTTCACGCTGCCGGTGGGCACGACGAACCTCATGGTCCTCCTCGACACGTCGGGCTCCATGGGTGAGCTCCCGCAGTGCGGCGACGGCGACTTCGGGTCCTCGGGCGCGCTCGCCACCTGCAAGTGGCCCACCTATCCCGACCCGGCCTCGCTGTCGGTGGGGGACGGCGCGACCTTCTCGACCTGCGACGTCCGCGCGAACGCGAACTTGAAGTGGATGCACGACTACGACCCGAACGCGAACGCCCTCGCCGACCCGGGGCTCGGGAACCTTTCCACGATGGTGCCGGCGGGCCTCCGGGACACGCCCACCTGGGGCACGGGCTGCACGGGCAACAACTGCCTCTTCAACAGGAACTCGATCTACGCGTACGCCTCATGGGGCGAGACCTCGGCCACGCCGACGACCTGCCCGACTGGAAACACGGACTACACGTTCACCTACACGACGTACGTGAACAAGCCCTCGGGCAACCGGGCCTGCAACCAGGCGGTGACGAACACCGTCACCCTCTCGCTGCCCGCCCCGACCTCCGACTGCACGACCTGCCTGGGCTCGTCGGGACCCGGCTTCTTCTTCACCGGCGGCGCGGTGACCAAGGTCTCGGGCGTGCTCACCTCGTCGAGCAACTCCACCTGCAAGCCCGTGACCGAGAAGCTCGTCTACTCGACGGGCAACAAGGTGCTCTTCCGCGGCGGCTGGCTGAACGCCAACCCGCCCAAGTACGTCTCGGCCAGGAAGGCCATCAAGCGGACCGTCTGGATCGACCCCTCCGCCCCGCCGGCCAACTCCGACTCGGCCCGCTTCGGCCTCGCCTACTTCTCCTCCGACATCACGAACGGCGTGGCGCTCGTGGTTCCGCTCGGACCCGACAAGCCCCACTCCTACCCGGCCGACTCCGTCTCCAACAAGGCGGCCATGATCTCGGCCCGCCAGCTCATCCTGAACGCGCTCAACCGGCAGAGCGTCCCGTCGGGCGTGTCGCTCCCCTCCCTGCTCTCGGGAAGCACGCCGATGTCGGCTGGCCTCTTCCGGATGGGGCAGTACTTCTCGCAGCCCGGGTTCTACACGACGAACGTCAACTTCGGATCGGCCGGCTCCTACGAGGTGACCGGGTACTCGCAGACTGCCGCGGGCCTCATGAAGGCCCCCTGGGTGGTGAACAACACGCAGAACCAGTGTTCCATCTGCTGGTCCTGCCAGACGAGCGCGGTGATCCTCGTGACCGATGGATCGCCCAACGAGTACCCGGCGACACCCACTCCCATCCCCACCTTCTTCAACACCTTTGCGACGACGGTCTACAACTCGAACTGCGGGACGGGAGGCGTGAACTGCGTCTCCCCTGCGGACAAGAACCAGTCCCCGGTCTCGCGCATCGCCTACTGGCTCAACAACACCGACCTCCGCGGCGATCTCGTCGCGCCGGTCCTGAACCAGCTCGTCAGCGTGAGCGCCATCTCCATCAACCTGCCCACCGGAGCCGCCCAGAACATCATGCGGGCCATCGCCAACATGGGCGGCGGCACCTACATCGACGCCCCCGACGGCAAGGCGCTCGCCGACGCCATCACGAAGACGGTGGAGAACTACAACAACCGCGCCAACTCCTTCAGCGCGCCTGCGGCGAGCTCCCTCTCCACCATCCACGCGGTGTCGTCGGAGGCCTTCATCACCCGCTTCAAGCCCAACGAGGTGGCGCCCTTCTGGGAGGGGCACCTGTACGAGGTGAACCTCTTCGACGAGTTCCTGAACGGCTGCGATCCGACCAAGACCGCCGCGAACCAGCCCACCGTCACCTGCGGCGGGAAGACCGTCTCCGCCAACTTCAACGGGGACCAGGACGCGAACAACCGGGCCATCTGCACCGGCGTATTCATGGTCGACAAGGACTGCGACGAGATCACCGAGTACACCGGCGACCCCATCGCCGGCGGCCTGCAGCCCGGCGACTTCATCAAGAAGGGCTCGGGCAACACCCCCGCGACCCTCGTCTGGGACGCGGGCAAGGTCCTCTCCACGCCCACGCAGACTGGCTACCGGCGCGCCCGGGAGCAGCAGACCAATTCCCGCAAGATCTCGTCGGCCGTCCCGAGCAGCAGCGGCAGCGGCAGCGGAGGTTACGAGATGGTCCCCTTCGACACGGTCGACGCCGACGTGGCGAAGCTCGCGCCCTACATGAACCTGCCCACCGGTACCGGCTCCTGGTGCGAGCGGCTGCTCGTCAACCGGGCCAAGGTGTGCGGCACCGGCGAGAGCGGCGTGCCCGCCTGCCCGACCAACGCCACCGACCTCCGGAACCTCTGCGCGCGCCAGGTCATCCACTTCGTGCGCGGCTGGGACGTCACCGACAACAACGCGAACGGTTGCTACGGCCCCGACCGCGGCTGGACCGGCACCACCAAGAACCCGGCCACCTGCGCCTCAGGAACGCTGGGCGAGGAGCGCGACCGCCCGAACGACACCCGCACGACGCCGGTGTTCTGGAAGCTCGGCGACATCTTCCACTCCTCCCCGGTCATCGCGAAGCCTCCCGTGACCGAGGCGGTCTGCGACACCGGCTACGACAACCAGTGCGTGGCCACCCTGCACAGCCCGGCCGCGCTCCGCGACCAGACCGCCTACGACACCTACACCGCCTGCCGGAGCGGCGTCCAGGTCGACGCCTACGAGGCCTACCGCTACGACAACCGCGACCGTCGCCGCATCCTCATGGTGGGGGCGAACGACGGCATGCTGCACGCCTTCGACGCCGGGAGCGCCGACACCACGAAGACGCGCGACCTCGACTGCAACCTCCCCTTCACCACGGGTACCGGGGAGGAGCGCTGGGCCTTCGTGCCGCCGGACATGCTCCCGCGACTCAAGGACCTGCTCGACCTGCACCAGTACACGGTCGACGGGAACGTCATGGTGCGCGACGTCTGGGTGGACCTGAACGGCGACCGGGTCAAGCAGAAGACCGAATTCAAGACGGTGGCCATCTTCTCGGAGCGGGCCGGAGGCACGCAGTACGTCGCCCTCGACGTCACCAACGTCGACGAGCCCCGGATGCTCTGGAGCTTCCCGCCCCCGGGCTCCCAGGACGCCCAGTGGATGGCCCAGTCCTGGTCCGACTTCTCGCCCCGCCCGCCGCCCATCGGCCCGGTGCGGATCGCCCTCGACGGCAACGACCGGGACCGCAACGGCCGCGCCTTCGAGGAGCGCTGGATCGCCATGCTGAACGGGGGCTACGACCCCACGCTCGCCTCCGGGAACGGGGTCTGGATGGTCGACGTCTGGACCGGCGCCGTGGTCTGGCGGTTCACCGACGACGACTTCAAGTCGCAGAACGGCTACTCGAACGGCACGAGCATGTACTCCATCCCCGGCGCGGTCGCGCTCCTCGACATCGGCGACCCGAGCCAGCCCTCCTTCGACGGCGACGGGTACTTCGACACCGCCACCTGGGGAGACATGGGAGGCAACCTCTTCGTGGCCCGCTTCCACGAGCCCGGCGTCCTCGACGGGACGTCCCACCGGGTCAACAACTGGTTCGCGGCGCGGACCTTCGAGGAGCAGCGCCGCTCCGACGACCTGCAGTACGCCACGGGCCGGAGCCCCATCTTCTTCATGACCGCCAACACCTTCGACCCGCAAGGCAAGGCGCTCCACACCTACGTGGGCAGCGGCAACCGGGAGCGGATCATGCAGCAGGGAGAGGCCTGCGGCCCGGACAACCTCTTCGGCTGCTGCCGCGGTGGGTGCTCGGTGACCGACTCGACCACCGTCGACAACTACGGCGCCTGCGGCTTCACGAACCACTTCCGCTGCGAGTCGGGGAAGATGATGCGGGACACCGCGGCGAGCACCTGCACCGGGACCGACGCCGCCAGCTGCGCCGCGAGCCCGGGCAACGCCTTCACCTCCACGGTCACCCTCCAGTACACCTGCCCGGGAGTGGCCGCCCGCACCGACACCGCCACCGTGAGCTGCGACGTGAACGGCAACTGCCCGACGCTCACCACCATCGGCGACTCGCCGGTCGTTCCCTCCTTCGCCGGCGCCTGCCCGAAGAGCCGCTTCTTCGGGGTGCTCTCCTACGGGCGCTACACCGAGAAGACCTTCTCCGACGTCACCACGGCGATCCGCTTCGAGCGAAACCGCTACACCGACACCCGGACCGCCTTCACCGGGGCCGGGCTCTGCACCTCCACCGGCGGCAACTGCAACCTGGTGGACACCACCTACGCGGTCACCCAGGTGAACCAGCCCTTCGCCACCTGCGGGACGCGGACCGACGGCGTCACCCAGACCACCTGCTACGCCACCGCCGAGGACCCGGGCTGGTTCTACGAGTACGGGGACACCTGCCCGGTGAAGGCGGAGGCCTGCGCGACCCTGGCCGCCTGCCGGAACGAGAAGAGCGGGTCGGCGGCGCAGATCCTCTTCGGCTGCACGGTCTGGAATGGCTTCGTGCCGGTGGGCGCCCAGACCGGCGACGACCCGTGCAGCGGCAAGGTGGGCACCCCGCTCGTCTTCGGGTACGCCGCGAACTACCTGTCCGGCGTGCCGAGCGGAGCCTGCGGCTACAGCGCCTACCCCGACCCGATCCTCTACCGCGCCTCGCAGCGCGACACGGTGGCGCCGCCGTCGGGCGGCATCTTCCGCGTGGCGGTCTCCGCCAAGGGAGAGGTGGGGTACTCGTCCCTCCAGATCGACCCGGGCGCTTCCCCCACGTCGATCCAGCCCGGAACCCGCAGCGACATCGCCGAGCCGGTCTACTGGCTCGAGGTGCCGCGCCAGCTCCACGACTGCCGGCACGACGCCGCGCGGACCGGGGCGGCCTGCCCGTAGGACGGAAGGGGATCGGCGGCGGTCAGTCGCCGCCGATCCCGTACTTGGCGAGGCGGTAACGCAGCGACCGGAAGGTGAGCGCGAGCAGCTTCGCCGCCTCGGTCTTGTTGCCCCCGGTGCGCTCGAGCGCCTGCTCGAGGGCCTTCCGCTCCACGGCGTCGAGGTGGGCCTGCAGGTCGAGGCCCGAGGTGCCGAGCTCGGCCGGCGGGCTGCGCGGCTCGGCGCCCCGGAGCGCCGGCGGCAGCACCTCGGGCCCTATGATGGTCCCGTCGGCCAGCGTGGCCGCCCGCT
>JBAVCR010000526.1:0-1864 GCA_049586815.1 Anaeromyxobacteraceae bacterium | reverse complement strand
CGGGATGCCCGCCTCGGCCTGGAGCCGGGCCGCCCCGGCCGCGTCGACGCCGGTGAACATGCCGTCGCGGGCCACGTCGGTGTACTCGACGAGCGTCACCCCGGCCCCGGCCACGCGGCGGGCCACCTCGGCGGCCGGGAGGCCGGTCCCCTGCGCCCAGCCGGCTACCTTCACCTCGCCGTCGCGGGCGTCGATGCCGGCCACCACCCGGCCCGGGAAGCGGCTGCAGGCCTGGCCGACGAGGTCGAGCCGCTCGACCGCGGCGGTGCCCAGCACGACGAGGCGCACGCCCATGGCGACTGCCTGCTCGACCGCCTCGATGGTCCGCAACCCGCCGCCCAGCTCCACCTCGATGCCGGTGGCGACGATGGCCTTCACCGCCTCGCCGTTCACCGGATGGCCGGCGCGGGCCCCGTCGAGGTCCACCACGTGGACCCGCCTCGCCCCGGCCTTGCGGAAGGCCAGGGCGAACTCGGCGGGATGGTCGGAGTAGATGGTTCGGGCGGCGAAGTCGCCGCGAGAGAGGCGGACGACCTTGCCGTCCATGAGGTCGATGGCGGGGATGACGAGCACGGTCAGAGCCTCACGAACCGGTCGAGGAGCGCGAGCCCCACCTTCTGGCTCTTCTCGGGGTGGAACTGCACGGCGAAGAGGTCGCCGCGCGCGAGCCCGGCGCAGTACGGGCGCCCGTGCTCGGCGAGGAGCTCGACTCCCTCGGCGTCGGCCGGGGCCGCGTAGGAATGGGCGAAGTAGACGTACTCTCCGTCGAGCGGGGCGAAGAGGCGGTGGCGCGACCCCACCGCGCGGACGCGCGACCAGCCGATGTGGGGGAGCTTCACCCCGGAGGGCAGGCGCGCCACCGTGCCGGGCAGGAGCCCGAGACCCCGCGCGCCTCCGGCCTCCTCCCCGCGCTCGAAGAGCACCTGGAGCCCCACGCAGATGCCGAGCATGCGGGCTCCCCGGGAGAGCGCCTCCACGAGCGCGTCGGCCACGCCCGAGGCCCGCATGGCGTCGGCGCAGGCGGGCATGGAGCCCTGCCCGGGAACGACGATGCACCCGGCCCGGCGGACGACGTCCGGGTCGTGGGTGACCGCGACCTCGGCCCCCACCTCCCGGAGCGCGTTCTCCACCGACCGGAGGTTGCCCGCGCCGTAGTCGACGAGCGCGATGGCGCCTCGGCTCACAGCAGGCCCTTCGTGGAGGGGATCCCTTCCCCCTCGCGGCGCAGCGCGGCGCGGAGCGCCCGGGCCGTCGCCTTGTAGATGGCCTCGACGACGTGGTGCAGGTTGCGCCCCTGGCGCACGTGGACGTGGAGCGTGATGCGGGCGTGGTTCACGAGAGCCTGGAAGAAGTCCTGGGTGAGGTCGACGTCGTAGGCGCCGATGAAGCGCTTCCCGGAGGGGAGCCTGGCGTTCCAGCCCAGGTGCGGCCGGCCCGAGAGGTCGACCACCGCCTCGACGAGAGCCTCGTCGAGCGGGATCACCGCGTGGCCGTAGCGGGAGAGGCCGGCCTTGTCGGCCGTGGCCGCGCGGAGCGCCTCGCCGATGGCGATGCCCACGTCCTCCACGGTGTGGTGGGCGTCGACGTGCAGGTCGCCCACCGCCTTCACCCGGAGCCCGATCCCGCCGTGGCGTCCGATCTGGTCGAGCATGTGGTCGAAGAAGGGGACGCCGGTCGCCGCCTCCACCGCGCCGCCGTCGAGGTCGAGCGCGACGTCGACGTCGGTCTCCCGGGTCTTGCGGGCCACCGCGCCCCGCCGGGAGGGAGCCTTCGCGCCGCGGGACTTGCGAGCCGCCATGGTCACTTCCTCCGCGCCGCGGGGCGCGACTTCGTGGGGGTGAGCCGGACGCGCACCGCCCGGGCG
>JBAVCR010000525.1:0-1979 GCA_049586815.1 Anaeromyxobacteraceae bacterium | reverse complement strand
CGCGACTACCGCGCGGCGACGTGTGTCGGCGTCGGCGCCGGACGCGCCGCGGGGGCGGCGTCGGACGGGCGGGGCTCGCCCACGCCGGCGGGAGGATTCGGAAGCGTCGGCCAGGTGGGATCGGCGTAGACGGTTCCGGCGGCGCTCGCCTTCGCGCCCACGCCGACGCCCGTCGACGTGGTGGGGCCACCCTGCCACGCCTGCTGCCCGCCGATCGCCGTGCAGTCCGGCGTGGTCGGGGCTGCGTGGACCGGCATTCCCGGCATGGGGTCCGTGAGGGTCGGCCAGGTCGGGTCGCCGCAGACCGTGCAGGCGGGCTCGGCGGCGAGGGCCGGGAAGGCGAGGAGGGAAGCGACGGCGACGACGATCTGCTTGCGGACGTTCATGGCGGTTCTCCCGGTGCGTCGTTCACGCACGCGAATGTTGACAGTGGCAACTACTAGTACGCGATGTTGTCGATGTCAACTTAGATTCGATCCCCCGCCTCGGTCTCCGCTAGGATGTGCTCGTGAAGTCGAGGGAAAAGACCGCGTCCGGATCCGCCAGGGCGCCCCGCCGGCCCGTTGCCAAGCGGGAGGGATCCTTCCACCACGGCGATCTGGAGTGGGCCATCCTGGAGGCGGCGAGCCAGCTCCTCGAGAAGGAGGGGCCGCTCGGCGTCGGGCTCCGCGCCGCGGCGCGCCTCGCCGGCGTCTCCCACACGGCGCCGTACCGGCACTTCGAGAACCGCGAGTCGATCCTGGCGGCGCTCGCCGAACGAAGCCTCCTCCACCTCGCCGACCGGATCGCCGGGGCCGCGCGCGGCCGCGCGAACGCGCTCGAGGCCCTCTCCGCCATCGCCGAGACCTACGTGGTCATGGCTTCGGATCGGCCGCACCACTTCCGCCTCATGTTCGGACCGGAACTCGCCGACAAGGACCGCCACCCGGCCGTGCGCGACGCAGGCCTCCGCGCGCACCACCTGCTCGTGGAGACCATCGTCGAGGGGCAGCGGGAGGGCGTCGTCCGCGCCGGCGACCCGGTGGACCTCGCCCTCGCCCACTGGTCCATCGTCCACGGGATGGCTTCGCTCCTCGTGGACGGGCTTCTCACCGAACGTGCGAAGGCGCCGGGCGGCCCCGCCGCCCTGGGACGGCTCGCCGCCGAGCAGATCCGGCTGGGGCTCGCGCCGCGGCCGTAGCGCCGGGTCCGCGGATCGCTAGAACCAGCCCCAGAACCCGTTCGCCATGTAGGCGAGGCCTCCCAGGCCGAAGACGAGCCCCGCCCACCACATCATCGGCTTCTTGATGAGGGCGCCGACCGACGACATCATGATGGCGATCTGCAGGAGCATCACGGCGAGGCCGAAGGAGCCCCCGTGCCGCTTCAGCTCGGCCTGCTCGGCGGCCAGCTTCTCGGCCTCGGCCTTGATCTCGGCCTTCTCCTTCTCGTAGCGCTGCGCCTCGGCCGTGGCCCGGGCGAGCGCCTTCTCCGCCTGGGCCCGCCCCTCCGGCGTGCGGGTCTCGAGCACGAGGACCGCCATGCTCTCCCGTTCCAGCTCCGCCAGGTTCTGCTTCAGGCTCTTCGACTGGTAGAAGGCCCAGCGGTTCGCCTCCTGCGTGTTCTTGAGCTGCACCTGCGTCGAGAACCCGCCGCCCTTCAGCGAGCTGATGGCCGCCGCGACCGCCAGCACGGTCGTGGTGAGCGCCACGAACTGGATCCATCTCTCCTTCTGTTCCGCCACGTCGCCTCCTCGTCCCGGTGCCCGGGAAACGGCGGGAATCTCGCCCGGAGGCGGGCGCGATTCAAGGGGGTCGGGAGCCGGCCCGGGGGTCCGCCGCCCGGTCGCGCCGCGTCCGGGACCGGCGCGGGATCCGGCATCCCGGGCTGGCCCGCGGCGTGCTCCGCGGGGCGGCGTGCATCTCCTCCTCGCCCTCCTCGTCGCCGTCCCCCCAGCCGCGCCCCCGCCGGAACCCGATGCAGCGTCCGACGCCCGGGCC
>JBAVCR010000524.1:0-14763 GCA_049586815.1 Anaeromyxobacteraceae bacterium | reverse complement strand
CCTCGAGCGCCTCCTCGGCGAGGCGCCGGGCCTCGCCCCGCTCCCGCCACTCCTCGGCGGGGATGCGCCGCGCCCCGGCGGGCGCCGCTCCGGCGGTCGTCGTCCCGGCCTCTCGGTCCACCCGGCGTCCCCTCTCGGCCGCGGCGGGCCCTCCCGCCGCAGGCGAAGGTGCACCCCTGCAAGCGAAAGGCCCACCCCGCAGCGCGGAGTGGGCCTCGGGAACGAGGGCTGCCGGGAGGACTAGGCGGCTTCCTCGGCGCGGCCGGCCTGGCCGGTCTCCACCGACTCGACCGACTCCAGGTACCGGTGCAGGAACTGCTTCGTCTTCAGCTCCACCTGGCGGACGCGCTCGCGCGAGACGCCCCAGCGCTTGCCGATCTCCTCGAGGGTCTTCGGGGAGTCCTGCTGCAGCCGGTTGTGGATGATGTCCCAGCCGAGCTCGCCGATGCGCTTGCGCACCTTGCCGAGCGCGTCGCGGACCTCGCGGTCGCCCTCGCCGGAGAGGTAGCCGTCCTCGGGACCCGGGCCGTCGTCCTCGATGCGCTCGAGGTGGGAGACGTCGCCGTCCTCGTCGATGTAGCTGTCGAGGGAGAGGTCGGGCTGCGCCACCGTGCCGCTCTGCGGGCGGACGGTGCTGCGCGCCTCCTTCAGGTACTTGCCCACGTAGGCGCGGATCCACCACACCGCGTAGGTCGAGAAGCGGGTGCCCGCGTGCGGGTCGAACTTCTCCACCGCGCGCATGAGGCCGACGTTGCCTTCCTGGATCAGGTCGTCGAGTCGCACGGTCCCGCGGCGCTGCTTGCGGGCGATGGCGACGACGAAGGCCAGGTTGTGCCGGACGAGCTTCTGCTTCGCTCCCACCTCGCCCTTGCGGGCCTTCAGCGCGAGAGCGTGCTCCTCGTCGCGGGTGAGCGGCGGGTAGTCGCGGACTGCCTTCAGGTACGGGGCAAGCTCCTCGAACTCCCTGCTGCCGCGCTGGATACCAGACGTCTTCATCCCAGTTTGCCTCTCCACCGTCCGTGCGAGCTGCCGGGTCTTCCGGAATGCCGGACAGTTACGTTACGGCATATTACGAATCTGGACTTTTCGAGTCAACCACTGAAGTCAAATACCTGAAATGACACGTATGTGACTTCGTTTACATGGACGGATCCGGTGCTCTACACCCCCCGAAATGCAGTGACGCACTGAATCACGAAGGGGTTGGTACTCTTTTCAGAACGTCCAGGGGGCAGCGGAAGTTCCCGGACACCTACACCCACGGCTGGGGCATGCCGGAAGGCGTGGGTGCACGGAACCCTACCCCCCGGAAAGGTGATGGCCCGGAGCTCTCGCCCCGGGCCACCGGATCCCTCGAGGGTGTCTCGCGCCCTACTCGTCGGCGGCCGCGGCGGCGAGGCCCAGGGCCTCCTCCGCCTGCTCCACCGCGTCGACCGGAGTCTCCACCTCGATGTCGAGGTGCTTGTAGGCCGAGAGGCCCGTGCCGGCGGGGACGAGCCGGCCCATGATGACGTTCTCCTTGAGGCCGCGCAGGTGGTCGACCTTGCCGCTGATGGCGGCCTCGGTGAGCACCTTGGTGGTCTCCTGGAACGAGGAGGCCGAGATGAACGACTCGGTGGAGAGCGAGGCCTTGGTGATGCCGAGGAGCAGCGGCTCACCCTGGGCCGGGCGCCCGCCGTTCTTCATCACCTTCTCGTTCTCCTCCTCGAACACCCACTTCTCGACCTGCTCGTCGGCGAGGAAGCTCGTGTCCCCCACGTCGACGATGCGCACCCGGCGGAGCATCTGCCGGACGATGGTCTCGATGTGCTTGTCGTTGATCTTCACGCCCTGGAGCCGGTAGACCTCCTGCACCTCGTCCACCATCCAGCGGGCCAGCTCCTTCTCGCCGAGCACCCGGAGGATGTCGTGCGGGTTGGCCGCGCCGTCCATGAGCGCCTCGCCGGCGCGCACGCGGTCGCCGGTGTGGACGCTGATGTGCTTGCCCTTCCCGATGAGGTACTCCTTCGACAGGTCGGGACGGAGCTTGCCGTCGATCTCCGGGGTGATGACCACCTTGCGCTTGCCCTTCGTGTCCTTGCCGAAGGCGACCACGCCGTCGATCTCGGAGATGACCGCGTACTCCTTGGGCTTGCGGGCCTCGAAGAGCTCGGCCACGCGCGGGAGGCCGCCGGTGATGTCCTTCGTCTTCGTGGTCTCGCGCGGCATCTTGGCGATGACGTCCCCGGCGTCGATCTCGTCGCCGTCGGAGACCACCAGGTTGGCGCCCTCGGGAAGCATGTAGCGGGCGTCCGCGTCGGAGGAGACGAGCTTCTTCGTCTGTCCCTTCTCGTCCTTGATGGAGACGCGCGGCCGGGCGTCGGGGTCCTTGGAGGCCCCGACCACCTTGCGGGCCAGGCCCGTGATCTCGTCCACCTGCTCCGCGTAGGTGACGCCGTCGACCAGGTCGCCGAACTTCACGCGGCCGGCCACCTCGGTGAGGATGGGCACCGAGTACGGGTCCCACTCGGCGAGCAGCGTTCCGCCCTCGACCTTCTGGCCGTCCTTGACGAGCATCTTGGCGCCGTAGACGACGCCGTAACGCTCGCGCTCGCGCCCCTGCTCGTCGGAGATGACCACCTCGCCGTTGCGGTTCATGACGATCAGCGTGCCGTCGACCTTCTTGGCGACGTTGACCCCCACGAACTTCACGATGCCGGCGTTGCGGTTCTCGACCGTGGACTGCTCGGAGCGCCGGGTGGCGGCGCCGCCGATGTGGAAGGTGCGCATGGTGAGCTGGGTGCCCGGCTCGCCGATGGACTGGGCGGCGATGACGCCGACCGCCTCGCCGATGTTCACCTTCCGGCCGCGGGCCAGGTCGCGCCCGTAGCACTCCACGCAGATGCCGCGGCGGGCCTGGCAGGTGAGCACCGAGCGGATCTTCACCTTGTCGATGCCGGTGTTCTCGATGAGCTTCACCTTCTGCTCGTCGATCTCCTCGTTGGCGCGGACCAGCTCGCCGCCGGAGAACGGGTCGGTGATGTCCTCGAGGGCCACGCGGCCGAGGATGCGCTCGCCCATGGGCTCGATGATCTCGCCGCCCTCCACCAGGGAGCCGAGCGTGATGCCGTCCATGGCGCCGCAGTCGTACTCGGTGATGATGGCGTCCTGGGCCACGTCGACGAGGCGGCGGGTCAGGTAGCCGGAGTTGGCGGTCTTGAGGGCCGTGTCGGCGAGGCCCTTGCGTGCGCCGTGGGTGGAGATGAAGTACTGGAGGACGTTCAGGCCCTCGCGGAAGTTGGCCGTGATGGGCGTCTCGATGATCTCGCCGGAGGGGCGGGCCATGAGGCCGCGCATGCCGGCCAGCTGGCGGATCTGCTGCGCGGAGCCTCGGGCTCCCGAGTCGGCCATGATGTAGATGGGGTTGAAGGACGGGAGGCGGCGCTCCTCCTTCCGGCCCTCGCCGGTGGTGCCCTCGGCGGTCTCGAAGCCGATCTCGCCCATCATCTCCTTGGCCACCGCGTCGGTGACCTGGGCCCAGATGTCGATGACCTTGTTGTAGCGCTCGCCGTCGGTGATGAGCCCCTCGGCGTACTGGTTGCGGATCTCGTCGACCTCGGCGGTGGCCTTCTCCAGCAGGGCCACCTTGGCCTTGGGGATGAGCATGTCGTCGAGGGAGATGGAGATGCCGGCGCGGGTGGCGTTCCCGTACCCGAGCGACCGCACCCGGTCGGCGAGCAGCACGGTCTCCTTCTCGCCGCAGAGCCGGTAGGTGAGGTCGATGAGGCTCTGCAGCTGCTTCTTGTCCATCACCTTGTTGATGGCCTCGAAGGGGATGCGCTTCGGGACGATGTCGTAGAGCAGCACGCGGCCCGTGGTGGTCTCCACGCGCTGGCCGTCCATGCGCACCGAGATGCGGGCCTGCAGGTCGAGGGCGCCCTGGTCGTAGGCGGCGCGGACCTCGCCGGGGCTGGCGAACACCTTGCCCTCGCCGGCCGAGAAGGCCCGCTCGCGGGTCATGTAGTAGATGCCGAGGACGATGTCCTGCGACGGCACGATGATGGGCTTGCCGTGCGCCGGCGAGAGGATGTTGTTCGTGCTCATCATGAGCACGCGGGCCTCCACCTGGGCCTCGGTGGACAGCGGCACGTGGACCGCCATCTGGTCGCCGTCGAAGTCGGCGTTGAAGGCGGTGCAGACGAGCGGGTGCAGCTGGATGGCCTTGCCCTCGATGAGCACCGGCTCGAAGGCCTGGATGCCCAGGCGGTGCAGGGTCGGGGCGCGGTTGAGGAGCACCGGGTGCTCGCGGATCACGTCGTCGAGGATGTCCCAGACCTCGGGGCGCTCCTTCTCCACCATCTTCTTCGCGCTCTTGATGGTGGTGACGTAGCCCTTCTCCTCCAGCTTGTTGTAGATGAAGGGCTTGAAGAGCTCGAGCGCCATGATCTTCGGCAGGCCGCACTGGTGCAGCTTGAGCTCGGGGCCGACCACGATGACGGAGCGGCCGGAGTAGTCGACGCGCTTGCCGAGCAGGTTCTGGCGGAACCGGCCCTGCTTGCCCTTCAGCATGTCGGAGAGCGACTTGAGCGGGCGCTTGTTGGGGCCGGTGATGGTCTTGCCGCGCCGGCCGTTGTCGAAGAGCGCGTCCACCGCCTCCTGCAGCATCCGCTTCTCGTTGCGGATGATGATGTCGGGGGCGTTCAGCTCCATGAGGCGCTTCAGCCGGTTGTTCCGGTTGATGACGCGCCGGTAGAGGTCGTTCAGGTCGGAGGTGGCGAAGCGGCCGCCGTCGAGCGGGACGAGCGGGCGCAGGTCGGGCGGGATGACCGGGATGACCTCGAGCATCATCCAGTCGGGCTTGTTGCCCGACTCGCGGAAGGCGTCGACGACCTTGAGGCGCTTGGCGATCTTCTTGCGCTTGGCGTCGGAGGTGGCCTCCTTCATCTCGGCGCGCAGCTGCTCGGAGAGCCCGTGCACGTCGATCTGGCGCAGGAGCGCCAGCACGGCCTCGCCGCCCATCCCGGCGTCGAAGGCCTCCTCGCCCAGCTCCTCGCGGAGCCGCTGGTAGCGGTCCTCGGAGAGCAGCTCACCCCGCACCAGCGTGGTCTGCTTGGGGTCGGTGACGATGTACGACTCGCAGTACAGGACCTTCTCCAGGTCCTTCAGCGTGATGTCGAGCAGGTTCCCGATGCGGCTGGGCAGCGACTTGAGGAACCAGATGTGCGCCACCGGGGTGGCCAGCGTGATGTGGCCGAGCCGCTCGCGCCGCACCTTGCTCTGGATGACCTCGACGCCGCACTTCTCGCAGACCACCCCGCGGTGCTTCATGCGCTTGTACTTGCCGCAGTTGCACTCGTAGTCCTTCACGGGACCGAAGATCTTGGCGCAGAAGAGGCCGTCCCGCTCCGGCTTGAAGGTGCGGTAGTTGATGGTCTCCGGCTTCTTCACCTCCCCGTGCGACCACTGCCGGATCTTGTCCGGGCTGGCCAGGGAGATGCGGATGGCGGAGAAGGACGTCGGGTCCTTGGGCTTCTCGAAGAAATTGAAGATGTCCTTCACGTCTCGTCCCTCGATGTCGCGTTCGGGTTCCGGTGTCGTTCCGCCTAGGCGGTCTTCTTGGGGGCGCCGAGTCCGAGCGGGTCCGCCTCGGCCTCCGCCTGCTCACGGGCCTTCTGGGCCTCGGGCGACTCCATGAGATCCACGTCGAGCGCCAGGCTCTGGAGCTCCTTGATGAGCACGTTGAAGGACTCGGGCAGGCCCGACTCCAGCGTGTTCTCGCCCTTGACGATGGCCTCGTACATCCGGGTGCGGCCGACCACGTCGTCGGACTTCACGGTCAGGAACTCCTGCAGCGAGTAGGCCGCGCCGTACGCCTCCATGGCCCAGACCTCCATCTCGCCCAGGCGCTGGCCGCCGAACTGGGCCTTGCCGCCCAGCGGCTGCTGGGTGACCAGCGAGTACGGTCCGATGGACCGGGCGTGGATCTTCTCGTCCACCAGGTGGTGGAGCTTCAGCATGTACATGATGCCGACGGTGACGTCGTGGTCGAAGGCCTCGCCGGTGCGCCCGTCGAACAGGGTCGACTGCATGGTGGCGGACCCGTGGGTGAGCATCCCGCGGATCTCCTCCTCGTGGGCGCCGTCGAAGACGGGGCTGGCGGTGAACACGCCGCGCACCATCTTCTGGGCCAGCTTGGGGACCTCCTTGTCGGGGATCTCGTCGATGATCTGGACGATCCGCTCGTTGGAGGCGCCGGCGCCCTCGAAGGCCTTCTTGATGTAGCGCCGCATCTGGTCGGGCCCGAACTTCTTCTCGAGCATCTCCTCGACGCGCCAGCCGATGTTGCGGGCGCCCCAGCCGAGGTGGGTCTCGAGGATCTGGCCGACGTTCATGCGGGAGGGAACGCCCAGCGGGTTGAGGACGATGTCGACGGGGCGGCCGTCCTCCAGGTAGGGCATGTCCTCCTCGGGGAGGATGCGGGACACCACGCCCTTGTTGCCGTGGCGGCCGGCCATCTTGTCGCCCACCGCCAGCTTGCGCTTGATGGCGACGTACACCTTCACCATCTTGATGACGCCGGGGGGCAGCTCGTCGCCCTTCTTCAGGCGGCCGATCTTCTCCCCGAAGAGCAGCTTCACGAGCTCACGCTGCTCCTCGAAGTTCTCGACGATCTTGCGGACCTTCTCCTGCACGTCCTGCGAGCCGGCCACAGCGATCTCGCCCCAGTAGCGCTGGGGAACGGTGTCGAGCAGCTCGTCGGAGAGGGTGTCGCCCTTCTTGAGCAGCTGCTCGCCCTTGTCGTCGACGAGGCGCGCCGCGACCTCCTTGCCGGAGAGCAGCTTGCGGATCTTCTGGAACGCCGAGTCCTGGATGATGCGGATCTCGTCGTTCTGGTCCTTGAGGAGCTTGGCCTCCTCGGCCTCCTCGATGGCCTTGGCGCGGTCGTCCTTCTCCACGCCCTTGCGGCTGAAGACCTTGGCGTTGATCACCGTGCCGGAGACGCCCGGGGGCACGCGCAGCGAGCTGTCGCGGACGTCGCCGGCCTTCTCGCCGAAGATGGCCCGGAGCAGCTTCTCCTCGGGGGAGAGCTGGGTCTCGCCCTTGGGGGTGATCTTGCCGACCAGGATGTCGCCCGCCTTGACCTCGGCGCCGATGCGGATGATGCCCGCCTCGTCGAGGTCCTTCAGGGCCTCCTCGCCGACGTTGGGGATGTCGCGGGTGATCTCCTCCTTGCCCAGCTTGGTGTCGCGGGCGACCGCCTCGAACTCCTCGATGTGGACGGACGTGTAGACGTCCTCCTTGAGGAGCCGCTCGGAGAGGAGGATGGAGTCCTCGAAGTTGTACCCCTGCCAGGGCATGAAGGCGACCACCACGTTCTGGCCGAGCGCGAGCTCGCCCATCTCGGTGGCCGGGCCGTCGGCGATGACGTCCCCCTTCTTGACCCGCTCGCCCGGCTTCACGATGGGCTTCTGGTTGATGCAGGTGTTCTGGTTGGAGCGCTGGAACTTGATGAGGTTGTAGATGTCCACCTCGTTGGCCACGTCGGTGGCCGAGGTGGGCACGTCGGCCTTGACCACGATGCGGCCGGCGTCGACGGACTGGATGACGCCGTCGCGGCGGGCGACCATGGTGACGCCCGAGTCGCGGGCCACGATGGCTTCCATGCCGGTGCCGACCAGCGGCGCCTCGGTGCGGATGAGCGGCACCGCCTGGCGCTGCATGTTCGAGCCCATGAGGGCGCGGTTGGCGTCGTCGTTCTCCAGGAAGGGCACGAGCGCGGCGGCCACCGAGACCAGCTGGTTCGGGGACACGTCCATCAGCCCGACCTCGCCGGGCTTCACCTGGACGTACTCGGCTCCCTTGCGGCAGGAGACCTCGTTGGCGGTGAAGTTGCCCTTCTTGTCGAGCGCGGCGTTGGCCTGCCCGATGGTGTGCTTCTCCTCCTCGAGCGCCGAGTAGAAGTGCACCTCGCCGGTGACCCGGCCCTCCTCCACCTTGCGGTAGGGGGTCTCGACGAAGCCGTACTCGTTCACCCGGGCGTAGGTGGAAAGCGAGGCGATGAGGCCGATGTTCGGGCCTTCCGGCGTCTCGATGGGGCAGATGCGGCCGTAGTGCGTCGGGTGCACGTCGCGCACCTCGAAGCCGGCGCGCTCGCGGGTCAGGCCGCCGGGCCCGAGGGCGGAGAGGCGGCGCTTGTGGGTGACCTCGGAGAGCGGGTTCGTCTGGTCCATGAACTGCGAGAGCTGCGAGGACCCGAAGAACTCCTTGATAACCGCCGTGACCGGCTTGGCGTTGATCAGGTCGTGCGGCATGAGCGTCTCGATCTCCTGCAGGCTCATGCGCTCCTTGATGGCGCGCTCCATGCGGACGAGACCGATGCGGTACTGGTTCTCGAGCAGCTCGCCCACCGCGCGGACGCGGCGGTTGCCGAGGTGGTCGATGTCGTCGATGTCCCGGTCCTTCGAGCCGTTCTTCAGGTCGATGAGGAAGCGGACCACCTCGAGCACGTCGCGCTTGGTGAGGACCTGGTTGTCGAGCGGCTCCTCCAGGCCGAACTTGTAGTTCAGCTTGAGGCGGCCGACCTTGGACAGGTCGTAGCGCTCCGGGTTGAAGAAGAGGTTGTGGAAGAGCGACGCCGCGGTGTCGGGCGTCGGGGGATCGCCGGGGCGCAGGCGCCGGTAGATCTCCATGACGGCCTCCTCCGGGGAGGAGACCTTGTCCTGCACCAGCGTGTCGCGGAGCGACGGGAGCACGTTCAGGCCGTCGATGAAGAGGACCTTGAACTCGGCGATGCCGCGCTTGCGCAGCTCCTCGACCTTCTCCTCGGTGACCTGCTCGTTCACCTCGAGGAGGACCTCGCCGGTGGACTCGTCGACCACGTCCTCGGCGGAGTACTTCTGGTAGACCTCCTCCGGCTCGATGGGGAGGGTCTTCACCTTGGCGGCCACGAGCTTCCGGATGGCCGGCTCGGAGAACTTGCGGTTCTTCTTGACCACCACCTCGCCGGTGCGGGGGTCCTTGATGTCGCGGGTGGCGCGCTGCCCCTTCAGCAGGTCGGGCACCACGTCGCGCTCGTACTTGGCCTTGCCCTCGATGCGGATGGTCTCGGTGTCGTAGTAGTACTTGAGGATCTCCTCCGACGTGCCGCGGAAGTCGATGGGATCCTTCTTGGCGGTGTCGGGGACCGAGCCGATGGCGCGGAGCAGCACCGTGGCCGGGAGCTTCCGGCGGCGGTCGATGCGCACGTACAGCATGTCCTTGTGATCGAACTCGAAGTCGATCCAGGAGCCGCGGTACGGGATGATGCGGGCGTTGTAGAGGATCTTGCCGGAGCTGTGGCTCTTGCCCTTGTCGTGGTCGAAGAACGCGCCCGGGCTGCGGTGCAGCTGGCTGACCACCACGCGCTCGGTCCCGTTGATGATGAAGGTGCCGTTGTCCGTCATCAGCGGGATCTCGCCGAAGTAGACCTCCTGCTCCTTCACGTCGCGGATGGACTGCGCGCCGGTCTCCTCGTCCTTGTCCCAGACGACCAGCCGGACGACCACCTTGATGGGCGCGGAGAAGGTCATCCCCCGCTGGTGGCACTCGTCGACGTCGTACTTGGGCTTCTCGAGGTGGTAGCTCACGAACTCGAGGGAGCTCGTCTCGTTGAAGTCCTTGATGGGGAAGACGGACTTGAAGACCCCCTGCAGCCCGGTGTCGTCCCGCTTCTCGGGCGGGACGTCGGCCTGCAGGAACTTGTCGTACGAACTCTTCTGGATGGCGATGAGGTTCGGGATGTCCGCGACCTTCTGGATCTTCCCGAAATTCTTGCGGGCCCGGAAATTGTTCTGGATCGTCGGCGCCATCGAGCTGGTTCCTCTTTCCCCGGAAGGAGTCTCTTCAGAAGCACTGCGAGCCAGCCCCTCGGGGCCGGCTCATGACTTCATGCCCGGCCGCGAGGCCGGGGGACGGGGATGGACATGGGTGGGTGGGTGGGTATTAACCACTCCGGCCCTCCGTGTCAAAAGTCCCGTCCCGGGTGGATGGGGCGGGTCGGCGCTGGCCGGCCCGCCCCCCCTGCCCGCGAAAACGGGACTACTTGATCTCGACCTTCGCGCCAGCGGCCTCGAGCTTCTTCTTGATCTCCTCGGCCTCGGCCTTGGGAATCCCCGTCTTGACCTCCTTGGGGGCCCCCTCGACCAGGTCCTTGGCCTCCTTCAGGCCCAGGCCGGTGATGGCGCGGACTTCCTTGATGGTGTTGATCTTGTTGGCGCCGGCGTCGGTGAGGACGACGTTGAACTCCGTCTTCTCCTCGGCCGGGGCGGCGGCGGCCGCGCCGGGGCCCGCCATCATGACGGGAGCGGCGGCGGCGCTGACGCCCCACTTGGTCTCGAGGGTCTTCACGAGCTCGGCGGCCTCGAGGATGGTGAGGCCGGAGAGCTGCTCCACGATTGCGTTCAGGTCTGCCATGACTTCGTCTTCCTTTTCTCTGGGGGGCGCTTCCGCGCCCCGCGTCCTTGCCCGCGCTCTCGCGCGGACGGGTTCACGTACCGTTTAAGAGGCCTGCTTCTCCAGCTGGTCCTTGCGGGCGCCGACGACCTGGGCCAGCTGCTGGCCCGGGGCCGCGAGGAGCCGCACCAGCTTCGACGCGGGCTGGGCGATGACACCTGCGATCTTCGACCGCAGCTCGGGCAGGCTGGGCATCTTCGAGAGGGCCTGGATGCCCTGCACGTCGATGACCTTCCCCTGCACGACCGCGATGCGCAGCGCGAAGTTCTCGCGGTCCTTGGCGAACTCCGCCAGGACCTTCGCCGGCGCCACCACGTCGTCGTACGACATCACGAGCGCGGTCGGACCCACGAACTTGTCCGACAGCTGCTCGAGATCCGTGCCCTTGGCGGCGCGGATCGCCAGCGTGTTCTTGACGATGCGGTACTCCACCTTGGCCTCGCGGCACTTCCTGCGAAGCTCGGTGACGGTCGCGACGTCGAGCCCCTTGGGCTCCGCCAGGATGGCCGCCTTCGCCTTCTGCATCTTGGCGTGGAGCTGGCCGATGACCTCTTCCTTTTCCGTCCGGTTCAAATGAATTCACTTCCTTCCCGGCCGGCCGCTCTGCGGCTCGGCGTGATGTGGGTCGGGGACCGGACGACCGGTACGTCGACCCCCTGGCCAAGCAGGGGACGCTGCATTCGCAACTTCCCGTCTCGGCGGGTCGGGCCAGCTGCGCCCGCTTGGCCTCCCGTCCCCTTCCGCATCTCGCACCCGGGGACGGGTGGGCCCGCTGTCTTGGACCAGGAAACACCCTCCGGCGACCTGCCGGAGGGCAAACCCGGAACGACCTCTTCCTATGCCGCGTGCTGGGCGCTGAGCTCGGCGGGGTCGAGCTTGATGCCCGGGCCCATGGTCGTGCTCACGGTGACGCCTTTCAGGTAGACGCCCTTGGCGGTCTGGGGACGCGCCTTGAAGATGATCTCCATGATGGCGTTGAAATTGTCCTTCAGCTTCTCGGGGGCGAAGGAGGCCTTGCCGAACGGCACGTGGACGATGCCGGCCTTCTCGACCCGGAACTCCACCTTGCCGGCCTTCTGCTCCTTCACCGCGCGGGCCACGTCGGCGCTGACCGTGCCCACCTTGGGGTTGGGCATGAGGCCGCGGGGACCGAGGACCTTTCCGAGCCGTCCCACCACGCCCATCATGTCGGGGGTGGCGATGACCTTGTCGAAGTCCATGAAGCCGCCCTGGATCTTCTCCGCCAGGTCCTCGGCGCCGACGATGTCGGCCCCGGCCTCGGTGGCCTCGCGGGCCTTGTCGCCCTTCGCGAAGACGGCCAGGCGGACGGTCTTGCCCATGCCGTGGGGCAGCACCACCGCGCCACGGACCACCTGGTCGGCGTGCTTGGGATCGACGCCCAGGTTGAATGCGGCGTCGACCGACTCGTCGAACTTGCGGACCGCGGTCTTCTTCACCAGCGACAGCGCCTCGTCGAGCTTGTAGCGCTTGTTGCGGTCGACCTCGGCCGAGGCCTTCTTGAACTTCTTTCCGATGTGAGCCATGTGCGTTGTTCTCCCGGCCTAACCGACGATCTCGATGCCCATGGACAGTGCGGTGCCCTCGACGGTCCGCATCGCGGCCTCGAGGCTCCCCGCCGTCATGTCCTGCATCTTCATCTTGGCGATCTGCTCGAGCTGCTAGCGCGTCACCTTCCCGACCTGCTCCTTGCCGGGCTTGTGGGCGCCGCTGCCCTTCTTCTTCTCGGTGTGCAGCCCGGCGGCCTTCTTCAGCAGGATCGACGCCGGGGGGGTCTTCAGGATGAAGCTGAAGGAGCGATCCTGGTAGACCGTGATGATCACCGGGATGATGAGCGCTTCCTTCGCCTGCGCCTGCGTCGCCGCGTTGAACTGCTTGCAGAACTCCATGATGTTCACGCCGTGCTGGCCGAGCGCCGGGCCCACCGGGGGCGCCGGGTTGGCCTTGCCAGCCGGGATCTGCAGCTTGATCTGACCGGTTACCTTCTTCACGTCTTGCCTTCCTTCCGGCCCCCGTGCCGGGGACCTGCGTGGTGTTCCGGGTGGCTACCCTTCCACGCGCTGTGGGACTGCGGGTGAAGCGACTTCCTTGCTGCGCGAGGTTCCGTGGTTGCGGCGGCTCCTCGTGAGGCTCTCGCGGCGGCTGAAGCCGCCGCTACGTTTTCTCCACCTGCATGAAGTCGAGCTCGACCGGGGTGGCCCGGCCGAAGATGGAGACCAGCACCCGGACCTTGCCCTTCTCGGGCTTGACCTCCTCCACGGTGCCGTTGAAGTTCGAGAACGGGCCGTCGGTCACGCGGACCTGGTCGCCCTCCTCGAACTGGACCTTGGGCTTCGGCTTGAGCGTGCCCTCGGAGATCTGGCTGGTGAGGCGGGCCACCTCGGCGTCGGAGATGGCCGGGACGTCCTTCGGGACCTTGGCGCTGCCCACGAAGCCGGTGACCTTGGCGGTGCCCTTGACGAGGTGCCAGGTCCGGTCGTCCATCTCCATCTGCACGAGCACGTACCCGGGGAAGAACTTCCGCTTGGAGGTCTTCTTCTCCCCCTTCACCATCTCCACGACCTGCTCCATCGGGATGAGGATCTCCCCGAACTGCTCCTGCAGGTCCTCCTGGCGCACGCGCTCCTCGAGCGACTTCTTCACCTTGTTCTCGAAGCCCGAGTAGGTGTGCACCGCGTACCACTTCTTGGCCATTGGCGATTCTCCCGACGCTCGGCGCGCCGTCCCCGGGCTCTCCGCCCCCGGTCAGGTGCTAGTAGACCAGCGAGGAGAGGTTCGACCAGACGAGGTCGAAGATCCCGAGCAGGAAAGCGGCCACGAAGGTGAACACCACCACCGCCACCGTCGACGCACGGGTCTCGCGCATGTTCGGCCACGAGACCCGCTCCAGCTCCTGCGCCACCTGCATGGACACCGCGTTGATCCGCGGCGACCGCCACGCCAGCACCGCCAGCACCGCGGCGATGCCGTACCCGAGGACCGTGGACAGCGTCCAGTCGTCCCCGAACACCGCCACGTCGTTCAGACGGGCGTAGGAGAAGCCCAGCGCCAGGACCTTCTCGAGGAAGATCCCGACCACCACCGCCGCGAAGAAGTAGAAGATCGCGACGACGCGCTTCGGTTCGACGCCAGGTCCCTTTTCCATGCTGCCCTTCCGCTCTCAACTGGCAGGCCAGAAGGGATTCGAACCCCCAACCCGCGGTTTTGGAGACCGCTGCTCTACCGTTCGAGCTACTGGCCTTCGAAATCCCGGTACAGGACTACTTCGCTTCCTTGTGCGTCGCGTGCTTGCGGCAACGCGGGCAGAACTTGGAGCGCGAGAGCTTGTCCTGGGTCTTCTTCTTGTTCTTCGTGGTGCTGTAATTCCGCTCCTTGCACGTGGTGCACTCGAGCGTGATGATCGTCCTATTGCCGGCCATGGTTCCGCGCCCTCACTGGATGACGTCCGCGACGACTCCGGCTCCCACGGTGCGGCCGCCCTCGCGGATGGCGAACCGCAGTTCCTTCTCCATGGCAATGGGAGTGATGAGCTCCACCTCCATGGCGATGTTGTCCCCGGGCATCACCATCTCGACTCCCGGAGGGAGCTGGATGGACCCGGTGACGTCCGTGGTGCGGAAGTAGAACTGGGGGCGATAGCCGTTGAAGAACGGAGTGTGACGGCCACCCTCCTCCTTCGTCAGCACGTAGACCTCGCCCTTGAACTTGGTGTGCGGTGCGATGGAGCCCGGACGGGCCAGCACCTGGCCGCGCTCGATCTCCTCGCGCTTCAGGCCGCGGAGCAGCGCGCCGATGTTGTCGCCCGCCTCGCCCTGGTCGAGCAGCTTGCGGAACATCTCGACGCCGGTGACCACCGTCTTCAGCGTGGGCTTGAGGCCGACGACCTCGATCTCCTCGCCGACCCGGACCACGCCGCGCTCGACGCGGCCGGTGGCCACGGTGCCGCGGCCGGAGATGGAGAATACGTCCTCGACCGGCATCAGGAACGGCTTGTCCTTGGCGCGGACCGGCGTGGGGACGTAGGCGTCCACCGCCTCCATGAGCTTGAAGATGGAGGGCTCGCCGAGCTCGCCCGGGTCGCCCTCGAGCGCCTTCAGCGCCGAGCCGCGGATGACCGGGATCTCGTTGCCGGGGAACTCGTACTTCGCGAGCAGCTCGCGGACCTCGAGCTCGACGAGCTCGAGCAGCTCCTTGTCGTCCACCATGTCCACCTTGTTCAGGTAGACCACGATGTAGGGCACGCCCACCTGCCGGGCGAGCAGGATGTGCTCGCGG
>JBAVCR010000523.1:0-8313 GCA_049586815.1 Anaeromyxobacteraceae bacterium | reverse complement strand
ACCTGGAGCGGGCCGTGGCGGCCCGGGAGGACGCGGTGGCCTCGGTGACCGAGAGGCTGCGCGGCGAGAGCGCGGTCCGGGCCGGGCTCGCGGCGCGGCTCGAGGAGCAGCAGAAGGCGCTCGAGGCGGAGCGGGCGCTCCTCGCGCAGGCCGAGAAGCGCCTCACCGACACCTTCAAGGCACTGTCGGCCGACGCCCTCCAGACCACCTCCGGCTCCTTCCTGCAGCTCGCCGGGCAGGCCCTCGAGAAGTACCAGGAGGCCGCCCGGGGCGACCTCGAGAAGCGCCAGCAGGCCATCGGGGAGCTCGTGGCGCCCGTCCGGGAGGCGCTCGGGCGCTTCGAGAGCCAGGTCGGCGAGATGGAGCAGCGGCGCACGGGCGCCTACTCGGAGCTCCGCGAGCAGGTTCGCTCGCTGTCCGAGGCACAGGCCCTGCTCCGGCTCGAGGCGGGGAACCTGGTCCGGGCGCTGCGGACGCCGCAGGTCCGCGGGCGATGGGGTGAGGTCCAGCTGAAGCGCGTGGTCGAACTCGCCGGCATGGCGGAGCACTGCGACTTCACCGAGCAGCACTCCGTGGACACGGCCGAGGGGCGGCTCCGCCCGGACCTCGTCGTCCACCTTCCCGGCGGCCGGACCGTGGTGGTCGACGCCAAGGCGCCGCTCTCCGCGTACCTCGAGGCCGCCGAGGCCACCGACGAGGTCCGCCGCTCCGCGCTTCTCGCCGACCACGCCCGGCAGGTGAAGGACCACATGGTCGCCCTCTCCCGCAAGAGCTACTGGGAGCAGCTCGGGGCCACGCCGGAGTTCGTGGTGCTCTTCCTCCCCGGCGAGTCCTTCTTCTCCGCCGCCCTCGAGCAGGACGGGAGCCTCATCGAGATGGGGGCGGAGCGGCGGGTGGTGCTCGCCACACCCACGACGCTCATCTCGCTCTTGAAGGCAGTCTCCTACGGCTGGAAGCAGGAGGTCGTGGCCGACAACGCGAAGCGCATCTCCGACTCCGGCCGCGAGCTGCACAAGCGGGTCTCCGACATGGCCACCCACGTGGCCAGGGTCGGCAAGGCGCTCGGAGCGTCGGTGGAGGCCTACAATGCCTTCGTGGGGTCGCTCGAGTCGAGGGTGCTCCCGGCGGCCCGGCGTCTCCGCGAGCTCGACGCCGCGGGGCCGGAGGTCATCGCTGAGCTCACGCCCGTGGAGAGCGACACGCGCCGGACCCAGGCCCCCGAGCTCTCGGAGGCCGGGGCCGGAAAGTGAACGGGCCGACTACTTCATCCCGCCGGCCACCCACTTGGCGAGCGCGGAGATCTCGGCGTCGGACAGCTTGCCCTTGAACGGCGTCATCTTGCCCTTGCCGTTGGCGATGGTCTTCTCGATGTCGGCGGCGGAGAGCTTGGTGGCGGTGAGGTCCTTCACGCCGAGCTTCTTCGCCATGTCGCTCTGCCCCTTGCCGTCCTTGCCGTGGCAGGCGGCGCACTTCTGGCCGAAGGTCTCGGCGGGACCGGCCGCCAGGGCGGCTGGGGCGAGGAGGAGCGAGGTCAGGGCGGCCGCGAGGATCTTCTTCATGGCGTGGTTCTCCATGCTTCGGGTTCGGGCGCTGTCCTAGCAAGAAGGTGGCGTTCCGTCCACGGGCACCCTCCCCGATGGCGCGACCGACCCGTTCGGCACCCCCTCCCAAGGGGCAGATTCCCCTGGGCGAAGCCCTTCGGACGCCCCGGGAAAGGTCGTCCAGCGCACATCCGTACCCGTTGTGGGTCCTTTCCCTTCAGCTGGTTCCCTCATCCACGCCGCGTGGGACTGCCACTGGGGCGCAGGTGTCGTATGAATGAGACATTGTTACTGGAGATCACGCCTGGCTGTTCGAGCAGGTCCCAATTGGGGGGATGGATCATGAATCGCGTCGCAAGCCTGGTCGCCGTCTGCTTCCTCGCCGCATGCAGTTCCGGTTCATCGGGCGCCACGTGCACCGCCGGCCAGGCCTGCACGCCTTCCGGAACGCCTAACGTCTGCGCGAGCTACGCGACCGTGTGTGACGCCTCGGGCAACACGAGCTGCGTCGGCACGACGCTCCCGGACGGCGCGAACTGTGGGACGGGCAGGGTCTGCCTTTCCAGCAGTTGCATCGCCGCCTGCGTTCCCAACGTCACCTGTGCTCCGACGGCAACCCCCGACGCCTGCAAGACGTACTCGACCTCGTGCTCGGCGGCGCTTACAAGCACCTCCTGCGTCGTGAGCGGCAACAGGCCGGACGGAACCGCCTGCGGGAGCGGGCTCGTCTGTGGCGCCGGTACCTGCGCGGCCGCCTGCACCGCGGGCCTGGCCTGCACGCCGACGGCGTCGCCGGATCCGTGCAAGACCTACGCGACGACCTGCTCGTCCGACCTCGCGCAGGCCTTCTGCGTGGCTGCGACCTCCAAGCCGGACGGGACCTCCTGCGGGACCTCGGGCCAGACCTGCTCGGCCGGGAACTGCGCCGGGGCCGTCGCCGCCCCCACGCTGTCGCCGCCAGGCGGCGCAACCTATGCTCCCGGCCTGTCGGTCGTGCTCGCTCATCCAAACCCGACCGCGGTGATCTTCTACACGACCAACGGGACGCCGCCGAGCGACGCTCCCGAGACGTTGACTCCCAGCTTCGTCGGCAACGGGACCGTGGTGCTCCAGGCGACGGCTCTCGTCCAGGCATTCGCCAAGGTCGGGCCGGGCAGGAGCCCCGTCGTCTCGGCCGTCTACACCATCACGCCGCCCCCGCCACCGCCTCCCCCGACGCCGCGGCCCGTCATCGATCTGGCCGCCGGCTTCACTCCCGGCTCGGTGCAGATGAACGGGTCGGCCGCGCTGGTCGGCACGCGCCTGCGGATGGTCCCGGCGGCCACCCGCTACCAGTTCGGCGCCGCATTCTTCCCCTCGACCGTAAACGTGCAGGGCTTCACGACGGACTTCTCTTTCCAGTTCGCCGCGGGCTCCGATGCAGACGGCATCACCTTCACGGTCCAGGGCGAGGGGCCATTCGCCCTCGGGTCTCAGGGCGGGGGACTCGGATACGGCCCGGATCCCTTCCTTTTCGGTCAGGTCCTCACGATCACGAGGAGCGTCGCGGTGAAGTTCGATACCTTTGACAACGCAGGAGAAGGCTGGAACAGCACGGGGATCTACGTGGACGGGGCGGTGCCGTCGGTTCCCGCGGTGAACGTACCGAACGTCATATTCAACAGCGGCCACGTCATCGACGTGCACATGGTCTACGATGGGGCGGTGCTGACGATGACGATGACCGACACGGCCGCGTCCCCGCCCGAGAGGTTCACCACCAGCTTCCCCATCGACATTCCGGCGCACGTGGGAGGGCCCAACGGGTGGGTGGGGTTCACCGGCGCCACCGGAGGACTCATGGGACAGCACGAGATTCTGCGTTGGACGTTCACCAACGTGAATTGAGCCAGGCCAGGACCCGATGCGGGAGGTGACCCACTGCCGTCGGCGGCGCTACCGCCCCACCCCGACCTCCGCCCCCTGCGGCTGCGGCAACGGCGGCGCGCCCTTCGCCCGGAGCGTCCCGGTCATGATGGGCACGGCCACGTTCACGAGCGTCGTGAACACGAGCCCGCCCATCCCGAACACCCCGATGGCCACCATCCACTCCACCGCCGAGGGCCGGTACTCGTAGATCTCGCCCAGCGTGTCGGGGGTCATGCCGGGGATGACGAGCCCCATGCCCTTCTCGATGTAGACGCCGGCGAAGATGAGCACCGCGCCGATGTTGAGCGTGATCCAGTTCCTGCGCGCCTTCGGCACGACGAAGATGAGCGTGGCCGTGACCGAGCAGAAGAGCGAGAACCAGGCGAAGGGCACGAGGGCCCGGTTGTTGCCGATGCCCTGCCACAGGTACTGCGTGTAGAGCAGGTGCTCGGTGCGGGAGTAATACTCCTTGAAGATCTCGGCGCCGAGCAGGAAGAGGTTGAAGAACATGGCGTAGGCCATGAGCTCGGCCACCTTCCAGATGGCCTCGTCCTTGATCTCGATGTCGGTGGTCTTCCGGAGGATCTGGAAGACGATGATCATGACGGCCGGCCCCGAGCAGAAGGCGGAGGCGATGAACTTGGGGGCCAGGATGCCGGCGTTCCAGTAGGGGCGCGCCGCCATGCCGCTGTAGAGGAAGGCGGTCACGGTGTGGATGCCCACCGCCGCCGGGATGCTGAAGAGCACGAGCGGCACCACGAACCACTTCACGTAGTCGAGCCCGCGGTAGCCGCGGTAGAGGATGTGCACCACCACCACCAGGTTGAGCACCAGGTAGAGGTTCAGCACCAGCGCGTCCCACGAGAGCATCGAGCTCGGCCAGTTGGGCTGGCCCGGCCCGGGCATGATGTGGGTGAGCCGGTCGGGGCGCCCCATGTCCACCAGGATGAAGGTGAGGCACATGGTGAGTGCGCTGATGGCGAGCAGCTCGCCCAGCACCACGACCTCCTTGATGGGCTTCCAGTGGTAGACGTAGGCCGGCACGACGAGCAGCACGGCGGCCGCGGCCACGCCCACCAGGAAGGTGAAGTTGCCGATGTAGAAGGCCCAGGTCACCTGGTCGCGCATGTTGGTGGCGAGCAGCCCCTGCTGCCACTGCCGGGAGTAGCCGACGAGGCCGATGGCGATCATGGCGAGGAGGACCGCCACCCAGGCCTTGTAGGCCTTGCCACCGGTGACCACCTGCTTCGCGGCGCCCTTCAAGAACTCGAGGATTCCCATGGTGCGTTCCCTCGGCCGTTACGTCGCGTAGAAGTAGTAGAACTGCGGCTCGGTCGCGAGCTCCTCCTTGAAGACGAACACGCGCTTGCGGTCCATCACCTGGCGGATCTCGGATTCCGGGTCGAGCAGGTTGCCGAACTTGCGGGCCCCCACCGGGCAGATCTCCACGCAGGCCGGGTAGCGTCCGTTGCGGGTCCGCTGGATGCAGAAGGTGCACTTCTCGACCACGCCCATGGGGCGCGGGCGGTTGCCCAGGTAGTGGGTGACCGGGTTCATCTCGGCGGCAGGCAGGTTCGGCTCGGCCCAGTTGAACTTGCGGGCGCCGTACGGGCAGGCCGCGGTGCAGCAGCGGCAGCCGATGCACCAGTCGTAGTCGATGACCACGATGCCGTCCGGCTCCTTCCAGGTGGCCTTGACCGGGCAGACCTTGGTGCAGGGCGGGTGGCGGCACTGCTGGCACTGCACCGGCATGTAGAAGTGGCCGGGCTCGGGAACCTTCTCCGGGTCGTAGTAGGGCGTGGCGTGCTCGAGCGAGACGCCGTGGTCCTTCTCCATCTGGAGCACCCGGATCCACTGGATCTGGGGGTTCTTGCGCGACTGGTTGTTCTCCTTCACGCAGGCGTAGACGCATCGGCGGCAGCCGATGCAGCGGGAGAGGTCGAGCCCGTACCCGAAGTCGACACCGGGGAGCGGCCCCTTCGCCGACACCGTGACGTCCTTCCCGAACTGGGCCGACCACTTCTTCTCGAGCTTCGCGAGCATCGCCTGGAGCTGCTCCCTGGAGAGCTCGGTGAGGTGGCGGCGCTGCAGCTCCTCGACCACCGCCTCGGGCTTGCAGGCGGAGACCGCGGCGATGACCGCGCCGGCGGCGGCGTTGCGCAGGAAGTCGCGGCGCGAGGTGCCGCCTCCCGTGCCGGAGCAGCCCTCCGCTCCGGCGGAGCCCTCCGGACCGGCGCAGCCGGCCTCGTCCTGCACGATGGGGAGTCGGTTGCGGTCGCTCATCGGCCCTGCTCCTGCGGCGGGATCGGCGGCGGCTCGGGCTTGAGCGCCTTGAACCGCGGGTTGTGGGGGTTGTGACAGTTCACGCAGAGGAAATAGGTCTTCTGCCCGTTCCACATGCCGACGCGCTTGCCGTGCACGCCCACGCGCCAGTCGCGGTACTTGTCGCCGTGGCACTGGCCGCACAGCTCGTACGACTCGGTGAAGGGCACCTGCTTGCCGTTGATGAGGTGCAGGAAGTCCCGCTTCCCGTTGTCGTGGCAGTCGAGGCACCAGCGCGAGGGCGGCCCGTGCTTGAAGCCCTCCTGGATCTCGTCGTGGAAGGCGAGCTGGCGGGGCGTCGGGTCCCCGGCCTTGTCGTGGCACTGCGAGCACGGGAAGATCCCCTCGCTGAACGGCGGCGGCTCGGCCCGGATGTCTCCCGGGGAGGTCGCGGTCGCCGCGGCGGGAGGCGGCTTCTTCTGGGGCGGCGCCGGACTCCCGGCGGATGCGGCGATCGGCGCGGCGAGCGTCGCGGCGGCGGCGAGGGGCAGCAGCACTCGCCAGCTGGATCGGTTCATCGGGCTCCTCCGTCCTCGGTCTCCGCGCGACCGCGCGCGGCCCTCGCAGCCTACGTTCGGGGGGAAGCGAAGGGCTTGATCCCGGTCAGCCGGAAACCGCCAAACCCCTTTTAGGCCTCGCCTGCGCGCACCCGGGGGGTCGGTTGCCCGGTGCGGTACTCCTTCAGTCGATATTGCACCTTGCGGACCGAGACCCCGAGCACCTCGGCGGCGCGGGCCGTGGAACCGCCGACCGCGTCGAGCGTGCGGAGGATGGCCTCCCGCTCGATCTCGAAGAGGCTGGCGCCGGGGATGAGGGCGCTGCCGGCGCCCTCGTCGGGGCGGGCCCCGCGGAGCACCGTGGGCAGGTCGTCGATGCCGACCATGTCGCCGCGGCAGGCCAGCGCCGCGCTCGCGATGGCGTTCTCCAGCTCGCGCACGTTGCCCGGCCACTCGTAGGCGAAGAGGGCCGACAGCGCGCCCGGAGTGATGCCCCGCAGCGTCTTGCCGAGCGCCTTGCCGTGCACGGCGAGGAAGTGGGCGGCGAGCGCCGGGATGTCCCCCTTGCGGGAGCGCAGCGGCGGCAGCGCGAGCGAGACCACGTTGAGCCGGTAGTAGAGGTCGTCGCGGAAGCGGCCGGCGCGGACCTCCTCGCCGAGGTCGACCCGCGTGGAGGCCACCACCCGGACGTCGACGCGCAGGGTGCGGGCGCCACCCACACGCTCGTACTCGCCTTGCTGCAGGACCCGGAGCAGCTTCACCTGGAGGGAGGGGCCGAGGCTCGCCACCTCGTGGAGGTAGAGCGTTCCGCCGTCGGCGCGCTCGAGCAGCCCCTCGCGCCGGCGGGGAGAGTCGCCCAGCACGCCGCCCTCGCTGCCGAACAGGCGCACGTCGAGGAGCGTCTCGGAGAGGCCGGCACAGCCGGCGCGCACGAAGGGCCGGTCGCGGCGGGGCGAGGCCTCGTGGATCATCTCGGCCACGAACGAGCGGCCGGACCCGGCCTCGCCCTGCAGGAGGACGGTGGCCTTCGTGGGGGCGGCGCGGCGGACCACCTCGTCGATGGCGGAGGCCTCCGGCACGTTGCCGACGAAGCGCAGGCGGGCGCGGGCCTGGTCGCGCAGGTCGCGGGCCTCCCGGCGCAGGCGGCGCTTCTCCAGGGCACGCTGCACCACCACGGTGGCCCGGACCGGGTCGTCGGGGAGCACCACGTAGGCGTCGGCGCCGTTCTTCAAGGCCTCGATGGCGGCGGAGACGTTCTCGCGGCGGCAGGAGACGATGAAGGCGGCGTCGGAGCCCCCCGCCCGCGCGAGCGAGACCACCGCGGCGCAGCTCCAGCCGCTCGCCCGCGCCGCGCACAGGACCCCGTCCACCGGCGCGCCGCGGAGGATCTCGATGGCGTTCTCGGCGGTGGCCGCCTCGACGACGCCGTACCCCTCCGAACGCAGCGACCCGGCGAGCTCCGCCCGCTGGGCCGTGTCGGCGTCGAGGATGAGGATCCGTTCGGTGTTCACCGGCCCCTGGGGTTGCAAGGGGCGCACCGCTCCAATTCACGGCCGAACGGCCGATCACCGGCGCAACGGTTGCGATCTCGCTTGATCTGGATCCAGGAAGGCGCACGACCCGGGATCGAAACCCAGACCGACCGGGGGCTTCCGCCCGGGCCGGGACGAGGCCCCTCCCCGCTCCGGGTGGACGCCGGGCCGCCCGGAAGCGCATGATCTGCGCGATGAACGCGAAGGCGCCGGGCCGGCTGGAGATCGTGCGGGGCGACATCACCCGCCTCGCGGTCGACGCCGTCGTGAACGCGGCGAACGAGGCGCTCGCGCCGGGAGGCGGGGTCTGTGGCGCCATCCACGCCGCCGCGGGACCGGGTCTCGCGGCGGATTGCGCCGCCCTGGGCGGCTGCCCCACGGGAGATGCGCACCTCACGGGAGGGCACGCGCTCCCCGCCCGGCACGTGGTCCACGCGGTGGGTCCGGTCTGGCGCGGAGGCGGCGCTGGCGAGGACGAGGCGCTCGCCTCCTGCTACCGGCGCGCCCTCGACC
>JBAVCR010000522.1:0-3446 GCA_049586815.1 Anaeromyxobacteraceae bacterium | reverse complement strand
TCACGGCGCGGCCTCCTGGGCCGCCGGCGCGGCGAAGACCGTCGGCCGGTAGCGGCGCGCCACCCAGGAGAAGAGGAACGCGCCGAGCAGCATGAGCACCGCGAAGAACGCGAAGTACCAGACCCCGTGGAAGCGGTTCAGCTTGGCCACCGCCGCGGTGAGCAGGCTGCCCGCCGCGATGGTGACGTACCAGAGGCTCATGATGACGCTCTTCATGGCGGGCGGCGCCTGGGTGTAGGCGAACTCGAGCGCGGTGACCGAGACCAGCACCTCGCCGATGGAGAGGAAGAGGTAGGCCGGGACCTGCCAGGCGACGTGGGGCCGGAGCCCGGCGTCGAGCGCGAGCTGCACCCCCATGACCCAGACGAAGGAGAGCACGGTGACGAACATGCCGGCCTGCATCTTCTGGAGGGCGGAGACCTTCCTGCCGCGGCGCTGCAGCGCCGGATAGACGAGCCCGGCGAAGACCGGGATGGTGGTGAGGACGAAGATGGCGTTCAGCGAGCCCATCTGCGAGGCCTTCACCGTGTAGCCGAGGACCTCCCGGTTCATCTTGTCGGCCTGCAGCACCCACGACGACCCGTACTGGAAGAAGAGCGACCAGAAGGCCGCGATGGGGGCGAACACGCCCACGATGCGGAAGACGGCCTTCGCCCCGTCGACCGCCTCGGCCGGGAAGCGGGCCCGGGCCGCGTCGAGCCAGTGCTCGCCGGGGCGCGTGGTCCCGAGCTTCTGCACCGCGAGCCCCACCACGCGGAAGAAGCCGTTCGGGTTGGGGCCCGTGGGGGGGACGTTCACGTAGAGGCGCCGCCCCCGCCAGAAGATGACGAGCGCGAAGGCCATGAGGACGCCGGGGACCGAGAAGGCCACCCACGGGCCGAACCGCGCCAGCAGCTCGGGGATGATGAGCATGGACGTGAAGGAGCCCAGGTTGATCATCCAGTAGTAGAGGTCGTAGACCTTCTCGAGCAGGTGCTGGCTGCGCGCGTCGAACTGGTCGCCGACGTAGGCGGCGGCGGTGGGCTTGATCCCGCCCGCGCCGACGGCGATGAGCGCGAGGCCGAGGACGAGCCCGGCCGGCGTGTCCCAGATGGCGATGGCCGCGTGGCCGAAGACGTAGCCGAGCGACAGCCAGAGGATGACCCGGTAGCGACCCAGGAACCGGTCGGCGATCCAGGCCCCCACGAGAGGGGTCAGGTACACGGCGAAGACGAAGAAGTGGTAGTTCGCCTCGGCGTCCGGTTCCCGCACTCCCAGGAACGAGACCATGTAGATGGTGAGGATCGAGGTCATCCCGTAGAACGAGAAGCGCTCGCACCCCTCGTTCCAGGCCAGGTACTTGATCTGAGGCGGGAAGCGGTCCTGTGGCTGTCGGTCCATGGGAAGGCGCACAGTCTACCCGGACGGAGGATTCGCCGCAGATTCGCGAGAGGCCCGGGGGGTCCGCCGTTATGCATGTTGCCGCATGCCGGTCCACCGCATCACGCCCGAGGAGGCGGTCCATCTCCTCGCCCACGACGACATCGACCTGGTCGACGTGCGGGAGCCCCACGAGTGGGCGTCCGGCCACATCCCGGGCGCCCGGCACGTGCCGCTCGGCACGCTGCTGCGCGATCCGGAGCACGGCGTCCGCCGGGGGCGGGACCGCGCCATCTTCGTCTGCGCGCACGGGGTCCGCAGCCTGACCGCCGCGGCCGCGGCGTCCCTGCGCGGCTGCGAGAAGGCCTACAGCCTCGACGGCGGCGTGATCGCCTGGGCCGACGCCGGCCTTCCCATCGAGCCCGGCTAGGAGCGGATCGCGGCCCAGGCGAGCGCGAGCCACCCGGCGAGGAAGAGCAGCCCGCCGATGGGCGTGATCGCGCCGAGCCCCTTCACGCCGGTGAGGACGAGCGCGTAGAGGCTGCCGGAGAAGATCACCGTCCCGGCCACGAAGAGCCACCCCGCCCACGTGACCGCGGGCCCGGGCCAGCGCGCCGCCGCCCACGCCGCCGCGAGCAGCGCGAGCGCGTGGTACATCTGGTAGCGCGCGCCGGTGTCGAAGACCGCCACCATCTCGGGCGTGACGCGCGCCTTGAGACCGTGGGCCCCGAAGGCGCCGGTTCCCACCGCGATGCAGGCCGAGACGGCTCCCAGCGCGAAGAACGTCCTTTCCATGGGAGGGGAGCATAGCGGCCGTGGCGCCGCGCCGCCCGGTCCGTTAACGACGCGGCATGGACCTGACCCGGAAGAAGTGCGTTCCCTGCGAGGGCGGCGTGCCGCGCCTCGAGGGGCCGGCGCTCGCCGCGATGCTGGCCGCGGCGCCCGGCTGGGAGCTCGCCGGCGATCGCATCCGCAAGCATCTCCGCTTCCCCGACTTCCGCGCCGCCATGGCCTTCCTGAACGCCGTGGCCGACCTCGCCGAGTCGGAGGGGCACCACCCCGACTTCTCCGTGCACTACTCGGTCGTGGACGTGGAGATCTGGACCCACGCCGCCGGCGGCCTCACCGAGAACGACTTCATCCTGGCCGCCAAGATCGACCAGATCCCGGGCCCGCTCCCCGGGTGACCGGCGGGTGAATGCGACGGGCGCCCGCGGCGTCCATCCTCCGAGACCGCAACCCGGAGGAAGCCATGATGCGCCGACCCGTCCCCGCCCTCCCCCTCCTCCCCCTCCTCGCCCTCCTCGCCCTCCTCGGGCCCCGCGCCGCCGCCGCCTGCGACGACCACCGCCGCGCCCCCATCGCGGTGTCCGTGCCGCTCCCCGCGCCGCTGCCGCTGCCTCCCCCCTGGGTGGCGAACGTGCTCCCGCCCCCGCCGCTCGCCGGACCGGCGGGCCCCGCTTCACTCTCCGTGGCGTACGCGTGGCTCGACGCCAACCGCGCCGCCTACCTGGGCCGCTGGGGCTGGAATCCCTGGCGCATGGCTCGCTACGACTCCTGGTACGCCGGCTTCCGGGCCGGGCTCGACGCCCGCGCCGCCGGCCCGGCGCTCCACGCCCGGGGCTGGGCGCGCGGCCACGGAACCCGCCACGACCGCGGCCGCCACGACTGACGTGCCGGCGACGACCGGACCGGCCCGCTGGCGGCGGGCCGGTCTCCCGGTTACCTCTCCCCCATCGTGTCCCGCCCGCTCCTGTCCTTCGTGGTCTTCTTCGGCATCGCCCTCGCCCTCGTCGGGGGCATGCACTTCTACATCTGGACGCGGCTCGTCCGGGACACCGACGTCGGCGAGCCGTGGCGGCGCCTGCTCACGGTGGGGCTCGTCGCCGCGGCGGTCGCCATCCCCCTCTCCTTCGTGCTGATGCGGGCCCGCGCCGGCGCGCTCGCCGACGGATTCGTGTTCGGCGCCATGACGTGGATGGGCGTGGCCTTCCTCCTGCTCTCGGCCCTCGTCGTGGTCGACCTCGTCCGGCTCGCCGTGTCGGGCGCCGGCCTGGTCGCCGACTGGCTGCGCCACGCCCCCGAGG
>JBAVCR010000521.1:0-1613 GCA_049586815.1 Anaeromyxobacteraceae bacterium | reverse complement strand
GGCGAAGCCCGCCGAGCCGGCCGCGGTCGCACCGGCGGACGAGCCCTATCCGAACTTCGGCCTCTCGCTCACCTTGGGCGCGCCCGACGGCGCGGTGCTGGCCTTCATCTACTCGCCGCTCTACTGGGTGGCGGTCGACGTGGGCTTCGCCTACACGCTCGCGCCGGGGTTCGTCATCGGGCTCGAGTTCCAGCCCATCGACTTCATCGTCTTCCCCATCGTCCGCGGCGAGTACGGGTACTACTTCGCCGGGAACACCGCCAACCAGATCAAGACCTGGGCGGGAGTCTCGCCCGAGCTCGCCCCGCTCATCGGCGACGCCAGCTACAACTGGTGGTCGGCCCTGATCGGCATCGGGATCGGCAGCCGGCGCGGCTTCAGCGCCAAGCTCGAGGGCGGCCTCACCTGGCTCTCCCTCAACGTGAAGGGCGGCAGCGGGAGCGTGAACAACGTCCAGGTCACCCTGGATCCGTGGAGGTCACAGGCCTTCGCTCCCGCCGCGCGCCTTTCGTTCCAGTACTTCTTCTGAGAGCGAGGTCCCCGATGAACCGCACGCTGACCGCACTTCTCGCCGTCCTCGCCCTCCCCCTCGCCGCCTGCGACAGCTTCTACGTCGAGGCGGAACAGCCGCTCGCCTGCCTCACCCTCGAGCCGCAGACCGTCACCATCGGGGGAGGCAGCGCCCCCATCGTGGGCCCGATCACGCAGACCTGGCCGGAGCAGCAGCAGCAGATCGCCCTCGGGGACGCGCTCCCGTCGTTCCTCCTCGACGGCCGCCCGGAGGACCGCGTCATCCGCCTCGTCAGCTTCGGCATGCAGATCACGACCGGGGTGCCCAACCTCAACTGGATCAAGGCCCTCACCGTCTCGGTCTCGAGGAACGGTGGCACTCCCGTCCAGCTCGCGAACTGCCAGAACTGCGTGCCCGCGGGCGCCACGAGCGTGACCATCCCGTCGACCAACACCGAGTACAACCTGGCCGACGTGGTGGACTCGAGCGGGAACCTGACGCTCTCCTACGGCGGGACGATCGACGTGCCGGCGGGCACGACGGTGCCGACCACCTTCGGCGGCAGGGTGAACCTCTGCGTCTCCGCCCGGGTGAAGAAGACGTTCAACGAGCTGACCAGGTGATCCACGGCCGGCCGGCCGGCGTCCGAACGTGAGAAGGGCGGCCCGGGAAACCGGACCGCCCTTCGCAATTCCAGCGCTGGCGCCGGGCCCCTACTTGGAGACCGTCGCCTCCTCGATGATGACCGGGTAGGCGTAGCCCGCCCCGAAGTCCTTGTCGACGCGGACCACGCCGGTGATCACGACCACGTCGCCCACGGCGGCGGTGCCGTCGGTGGTGATGGTGATGTCGTTGTCGGCCTTCTCGGCGGTGCCGGAGCCGTCGCGCACGTGGAGCCAGTTCTTGCCCATGATGCCGCTGTTGGCCTTCACCACCTTGCCCTTCACGGTGACCTTCTTCTCCTTCAGCTGGGCCTTCTGGCCGTAGATCTCGGCGACGGTCTTGGCGTTCGGGCCGGTGGCCTTCGCCACCTTCACGTCACCGACGTCGACCGGGCCGGCCGCCGCGGCGGCGTGCTGCGCCGCCATGCCCGGAGGAGGGG
>JBAVCR010000520.1:0-2188 GCA_049586815.1 Anaeromyxobacteraceae bacterium | reverse complement strand
GGGATGACCTCGCCGACGGCCGCGGCCGCGATCACCCGCCGCGGCGCGCCGAAGGCGAGCGCCCCGAAGCCCGAGGAGTCGAGCTCGAGGACGGCGTGGACCTCGTCCATCACGTCACTTCGCGAGCTGGAAGAGGTCCTGCACGTCGCCGGCGAGGGCGGCGTCGGGGCGCGTCGACATCCGGCGCACCACCCCCACCACCCGCACGCCTCCCGGGAGCCCGGCGAGCGTGTCGAGCCAGAGGGCCTCGTCGTACTTGCCGTTCCGGGAGTCGAAGAAGACCTGCCCCCAGAACTGCAGCACGTCCCAGGGCGGGTCGCGCCGTATCCCGGCGGCCTCGGTGAGGAAGTTCGCCACCTCCCCGCAGCGGTAGACGGCGCTCCACCGCCCTGCGCGCGCGGCGTCGGCGAGCGGCCCCTCCTGCAGGAGGGCCAGGCATTCGGCCTGGTCCTGGGACAGGATCTCGCGGAACCGGGTGCGCGTGAGGACGTTCAGGTCGAGCAGCGCGCGGAGCGCCCAGGCGTCGGCGCCCCCCTCGTCGAGCCAGCGCCCCGCGCCGTCGGAGGGGCGGAACAGGTGGCTCAGCCAGAGGTGGGCCGACTCGTGGGCGAGCATCCGCGCCTGGCGCTCCCAGACCACCGGATCCTCCACCTCCTCGAAGCGGGAGCCGAGCCGCGTATCGAGCTGGACCACGCCCTCCAGCGTGCCGCCGCCGAAGGAGAGGCCGCCCGGATCGGGCAGGCGCCCGTAGGAGAGGAAGAAGGTGGGGCGCTGGTCGAGCCTCCACCCGGTCTTCACCGCGTAGTGGCCGAAGACCCGGGGCGCGAGGAAGAGGGTGCGGTCGCGCAGCCAGGACGGCATCCCGCCGTCCACCATGGCGAGCCCGAGCGCGGTCTCCTGGAGCGGGGTGTTGCCGAAGGCCACGTAGGTGCCCGGGCCACGCGTCGACCAGCGCGCCGTGCCGGGGTACCGGACCCCGCCCACGACGACCGCATCGCCCTTGCGCGGGACGAGCTCGAACTCGAGCCGCCACGGCCCCTCGGCGGGCGGCGCCTCCAGGTCGAGCGCGCCGGTGTAGAGGAGCACCGTGCCGTCCTCGAACGGGATGAACGCCTGGTAGTCCTTCTCCGGCTTGCGGGAGTACTGGACGATGACCGCCTGGAACGTGTCGAAGGGCTCGCCGGACGACACCACGCGGTCCATGCCGTCCGCAGTGACGATCGAGAGCCCGGGCGTGCCCAGGATCCACTGCCGCTTCCGATCGCCGTGGCCCGGGCGCGCGAGGCGCACCTGCAGGACCGGGTGGGGCAGCCGCCAGGTCACCTTCCAGCCGTCGCTCCCGGGGAGGTGCTCGACGCGGATCGCCACCGTGTCCGGGGGCACCGGGGGCGGGGCCGCCGGCGCCGCGACGGGCTTCGGCGCGGCGTGGGAGCAGGAGACGACGAGGGCGAGTCCGAGGAGGAGGGTCCGGCGCACGGCGGAAGACTAACGCACCAGCGCCGGCGCCGCCTCGATCCGCACCCGGCGGGTGAAGAGCGTCACGTCCCCCTCCTGCTGCGTCACCACGTCCGGCGGGCGCGCCCGGGCCACGCGGGCGCCCTCCGGGGGCAGGCCGGGCGTCTGGTCGGCCACGACGAGGTCGAGCGGATCCGGGGACGCGGCCACCACGTCGACCAGGACGCCCTCCGGCCGCCCCAGGATCCGGTACACCCACCACCCGCCGTACCAGCGGGCGAGCTTGGGGACGGGCGGGGGAACCTCGATCCCGTCCACCCGGAAGGTGCGGATGGCCACGGAGGGCGGCACCACCACCTGGAGCTCGTCGGCGCCGCGCAGGGAACGGAGGCGGCCGCGGAGGTGGACCACGTCCCCGTCTCGCGTGACCTCGACCCCGTCGAGCTCGGGGCCGGGAAGCGGGAGGGGCGAAGCGTCGGCCGTGAAGGCGGGCCGGAGCGTGCCCCAGCCGAACCGGACCTCCTCCGTCGCCGAGAACCGGGCCGACTGCCGGACCGGGGCCGGGAGCTTCCCCACGTCGGAGCTCGCGAGGATGCGCGCCGTACCGGTGTCCGCGTCCTGGTGGAAGTAGACGACGAGCTTCGCGGGGGCATCGGCGTCGGCGACGGGAAGGGCGAGCGCCACGCCAAGGCAGGCGGCCGCGAGCCCGGCCGGCGCGGCGACGGAGGCGATC
>JBAVCR010000519.1:0-2821 GCA_049586815.1 Anaeromyxobacteraceae bacterium | reverse complement strand
GGCCCGGGGCGCCGAGCAGGCCGCCGAGGCCCGCCTCGACCAGACCCGGATCCGTTCCCCCTCGGCCGGCGTGGTCACCGAGCGCGACGTCGAGCCGGGCGACGTCGTGCAACCGGGACGCCCGCTCCTCGTCGTGGCCCGGGACGGCGCGACCCAGCTCTCGGTCCTGCCGGACGAGAAGAACCTGGCCTGGTTGCGGCTCGGCCAGGCGGCGACGGCCTCCGTGGACGCCTTCCCCGACCGGACCTTCCCGGCCCGGGTGGCCTACATCGCGCCGGCCGTGGACCTCTCCCGCGGGACGGTGGAGGTGAAGCTCGACGTCGCCGACCCCCCCCCGTTCCTCCGCCCCGACATGACCGTGTCGGTGAACGTCGAGGTCGGGCGCGATCCCGGCGCCGTGACCATCGCGTCGGGCGCCGTGCGCGACGCGGGGACCGGCCCCTGGGCGCTCGTCGTCCGCGACGGGCGCACCGTGCGGCAACCGGTGAAGCTGGGCATGCGGGGGGAAGGAGTCGTGCAGGTGCTGTCCGGGCTCGCGCCGGGCGAGGAGGTGGTGCTGCCCGCCTCGCCCGTGGGCGCCGGGACACGGGTGCGCACGGAGCGGGCGCCCTGAAGGGGCCGCGGGGCGATGCGGTTCGAGGCCTTCATCGCGCTGCGCTACCTGCGAGAGGGCAGGGCGCAGACGGCCCTCGTCCTCGGCGGCACCACCGTGGGCGTGGCGGTGCTCATCTTCCTCACCGCACTCATCGGGGGGCTGCAGCGCACGCTCATCGCCCAGACGCTCTCGGCGCAGGCCCACGTCCTCCTCAAGGCGCCCGAGCGGGTGGCGCGGCCGCTCCCGGCCCCCGGGGCGGTGGCCGACCGGGTCGAGAAGGTCCCGGACCGCATCCGCTCCATCGAGCAGTGGCAGCAGGTGCTCCGGTCGGTCGAGTCCATGCCGGGCGTCGTGGCCGCCACCCCCACAGCCGCCGGCTCCGCCTTCGCGAGCCGGGGGGCGGCCACGAAGGCGGTGGCGCTCCGGGGGATCGACCCCCCGAGCTTCCAGCGGGTCATCGAGATCGCCCCGAAGATGGTCGCGGGCCGCTTCGCCCTGGAGGGGACCGAGGCCATCATCGGGACCGTGCTCGCGAGCGACCTCGGCGTCGCGGTCGGGGACAAGATCCGGCTCTCCACGCCCGAGGGGCGCGGGGACGTCTTCACCATCGCGGGCGTCTTCGACCTCGGCAACAAGGACGTGAACCAGCGCTGGGTCTTCGTCCCGCTCCGCTCGGCGCAGACCATGCTCGACGTCCCCGGCGGCGTCACCACCATCGAGGCGAAGGTGACCGAGATCTTCGAGGCGGAGCGGCTGGCCCGCGAGATCGAGCGGGGCCACGGGCTCGCCGCCGACAGCTGGATGAGCCTGAACCAGCAGCTGCTCGTCGGCCTCCGGTCGCAGTCGGCGTCGAGCTGGATGATCCAGGTCCTCGTCGTGCTCGCGGTGGCCCTCGGCATCGCCAGCGTGCTCGGCGTCTCGGTGATCCAGAAGTCCCGCGAGATCGGGATCCTGAAGGCCACCGGCACGACGACCCGCACCGTGCAGCGCATCTTCCTCCTGGAGGGCGCCATCGTGGGGGCGGCCGGCTCGGTGCTGGGATCGATCCTCGGCTCGGCCATGGGGCTCGCCTTCGCGAACCTCGCCCGGGGGCCCGCCGGCGCCCCGCTCTTCCCGGTGGACCTGACGCCGTGGCTCTACCTGGGCGCCTCGGCGGTGGCCATCCTCACCGGCACGGCGGCGGCCTGGTTCCCCGCCACCCGGGCGGCCCGCCTCGATCCGGCGGAGGTCATCCGCTATGGGTGAAGCGGATCGCGAGGTCCTCCGGCTCGAGTCCATCGTCCGCGACTTCGGGGAGGGCGACGCCCGGACCCAGGTGCTGCGCGGGGTCGACCTCGGCCTGCGCCGGGGCGAGTTCGCCGCGCTGATGGGACCGTCGGGCTCGGGCAAGAGCACGCTGCTCCACATCATGGGGCTCCTCGGCAGGCCGACCAGCGGGCGCGTGCTCCTCGACGGGCAGGACACCGGGGTCATGGACGACGACGCCCTGACCCGCTGCCGGGGGCGCACCCTCGGGTTCGTGTTCCAGTTCCACCACCTCCTCCCCGAGTTCACCGCGCTCGAGAACGTGATGATCCCCATGGCCGCCGACAAGGGGCGGCTCGACGCCTCGATGGGGGAGTGCGGGCGGGCGCTGCTCGACCGGGTGGGGCTCCTCGCCAAGGCCGACAAGCGGGCCACCACGCTCTCCGGCGGGCAGGCGCAGCGGGTGGCCATCGCGCGGTCGCTCGCCATGAACCCCAAGGTCGTCCTCGCCGACGAGCCCACCGGCAACCTGGACACCCAGACCGCCGACGACGTCTTCTCGCTCCTGCGCGACGTGAACCGGAGGCAGCACGTGACCTTCCTCGTGGTCACCCACGACCGGCGGCTCGCCGAGCGCACCGACCGCATCATCGAGCTCGTCGACGGCCGGATCGTCTCCGACCAGGCGAACGGGGCCCGATGACCGAGCCCACCCCGGCCCTGCGCGCGGCGGCGCGCCGATCCCTCGGGTTGCCGGGCGAGCGGCTCGCGGCCGAGTGCGACGAGGAGTTCTTCGTGGCCGGCGGCCCGGGAGGGCAGCACCGCAACAAGACCGAGACCGGCGTGCGGCTCGTGCACCGGCCCACCGGGATCACCGTCACCGCCACGGAGCGGCGCAGCCAGGCGCAGAACCGGTCGGCGGCGCTCACCCGCCTGCGCGAGCGGCTCCAGGCGCTCTCCCACGTGCCGCGGCGGCGGGTG
>JBAVCR010000518.1:0-3036 GCA_049586815.1 Anaeromyxobacteraceae bacterium | reverse complement strand
GGCGGACACCTCCTCGGCCGCCCCGAGGTCGAGGTCGAAGACCCTCGGCTCGTCGGCGGCGGCCTCCTCGCGGCGCCGCCGCGTGCCCTCCTCGTCGGGGATGGCGAGGTCGCGCCGGGCGCGGACCGTGGCCCCGGCCGGCTGTCCGAGCGCCTCGTCGCCCGGGGGCTCGGGAGGAGCGCCCGGGATGGCGAGGAAGGCCGTCATCACGGCCGCGGTGGCGAGCAGCAGCGTCGCCGCGAACCGCTCGGAGTGCCGGAGAGCCGGCCGCCCGGCGGGGCGAGGATCGAGAGGTTCATCCACGACGGCGGAGGGTCGCACCGGCGCGACCGGATGGCAAGCGCGGCCGGCCGCCGCGAGACGGTCAGCCAGGCCGGGCCGGCTGGCGCGCGTCGTAACCCTCGTAGGCCTTCACCACCTCCTGGACGAGCGGGTGGCGGACCACGTCGACCTCGCTGAAGGGGCAGAAGGCGATGCCCTCCACACCGCGCAGGACCTTCTGGACCTCGAGCAGCCCGCTCGGCCTCCCGCTCGGGAGGTCGACCTGGGTGACGTCGCCGGTGACCACCGCCCGGGAGCCGTAGCCGAGCCGGGTGAGGAACATCTTCATCTGCTCGGTGGTGGTGTTCTGCGCCTCGTCGAGGATGATGAAGGAGTCGTTGAGCGTCCGGCCGCGCATGAAGGCGAGCGGCGCCACCTCCACCGTCCCGCGCTCCATGAATGCGGTGGCCTTCTCGTAGTCCACCATGTCGAAGAGCGCGTCGTGGAGCGGGCGCAGGTAGGGATTCACCTTCTCGGCGATGTCGCCGGGCAGGAACCCGAGCCGCTCGCCGGCCTCGACCGCCGGGCGCGTGAGCACGATGCGCTTCACCCGGCGTTCCACCAGGTGGGCCACCGCCATGGCCATGGCGAGGTAGGTCTTGCCGGTCCCGGCCGGGCCGATCCCGAAGACGATGTCGTGGTCGCGGATGGCCTGGACGTAGCGACGCTGGCCGAGGTTCTTGGGCGTGATGATGCGGTGGCGCGAGGTGACGTAGATGGTGTCGCCGAAGACCTCGCGGGGCGACTGGCCCTGGGCGACGAGCTTGGCCGCCTGGTCGACGTCCTCCAGGTAGAGCGGGTATCCGCCCTCGACGAGCGCGTAGAGCTCCCGCACCACCCGCTCGGCGAGCGCACGGGCCGCCGCGTCCCCCCCGGCGACCACGATCTGGTTGCCGCGGGAGCCCAGCTGCACGCCGGTGCGCCGCTCGACGAGCTTCAGGTGCTCCTGGTGGGCTCCGCAGAGCACACGCACCTTGTCGTTGTCGGGGAACTCGATGCGGAGGGTGCTCTGCGACTCGGCGGCCTGGCCCATCTGCCTCCCCGGGCGTCCTCGCCCTGCCGGGAGTGTAACCCCGCGCGCCCGGGCGGGCACGCGCCGCCTCACTCCACCGGGGGCAGGAGCTGGTAGGCGTCGCCCACCTTCCGGTAGGCGTAGGCGCGCGACCAGGGATAGCGGAGGTCGCGCGGCCGGACCAGCTCGGACTCGACGAGGGCTTCGAGGCTTCCCGGGTAGGCGCCGTGCTCGACCCGGTAGACCTCGAGCGCGGCCCGCAGCCGCTCCATCTGGTAGCGGGAGACGAAGCGCTCGGCCCGGTTGTCCTCGAGGGGCCGGGTCGCCGACGCGCCGGCCAGCCCGGACCCGGTCACCACCAGCACGAGCGCGGCGAGCGCCAGCGCGATCACCACGGTCGCGACCACACCCATGGCGCCGCGCCGGACGCGCTCCCGCCAGCCGCGGGCATAGGCCCCGACCTCGGCGGCGGGCGACCGGTGTGCCGGAGCCACGGCCTTCAGGACCCCCAGGTTGACCAGGTTGAAGAGGGCCTTCGAGGCCTCGAACTCGCCGAGGCGGGAACGGTCGGCGATGCGCTCCACGGTGGCGCCCGGCTCGACGAGGCCGTAGACGCGCCACTCGTTCCGGCCGAGCGCCGCCATCTCCCCTTCCCGCGAGCCCTTGCCCTCGGCCTTCACCGTGGCCGGGTCGAGCTCGCGGAGCTTCTCGAAGGTCATGGCCGCGGACGTGATCTTGCGGCGGACGATGGGCCACTCGTCGATGATCCGGTAGCCCTCCATGAGCGCCGCCTCGCAGCGGATCGGGGAGACCGTCTCCCGGTCGAAGGAGACGTCGCGGGGCTCGAAGGCGTAGGTGCCGCTCTTCCAGTGGAAGAGCTTGTAGAGGGTCTGCGTGGTCTGCAGCGCGGTCATGTCGCGCAGCTCCACCTTCGAGACCATCCCCAGGTCGACGAAGATGTCGCCGAGGCGCCGCAGCGTCCGCTTCTGGACCGAGAGGGCCTCCTCGAGCTGCTCGGGGGTGATGAGCTCGGCGCGGACGAGCAGGCTTCCCAGCTTGTCGCGCGACTTGCGCCCCGCGTACTCGGCGCTCACCACCGAGCCGTTCCACATCACCACGTGGATCTCGTCGTTGCGCGCCTTCAGGTGGAGCACGCCGCTCTTCGACTGCTGGCCGATGAGCTGGAGGATCTCGGCGATCCCGAAGTCCTTGAGCGTGCCGGTCAGCGCCATCGGTCAGCTCCCCCGGGTGCGCCGGAAGACGTCGCGCACGGCGATCCCGTAGAGGACCGCGAAGAGGGGAACCGCCACGGCGAGCCGGAGGGCCACCGCGTACGGGGAGTGCTGGGGAGGCGGAACCACGCCGTGCCAGAACCAGACCAGGAAGCCGAGGAAGATGAGCGCGAACAGCACCACGAAGCCGAGCACGGGCCGGCCGCCCACCACGTGGCCCGCGCCGCCGCTCACCACGGCGAGGGTGCGCTCCACCACGCGCCGGACCCGGTCGTGGCGCCGCACCTGCTGCTCCTTGCGGCTCCGGTCCCTCGGGTCGACCACGTTCTGGCGAAGGAAGACGTTCACGCACTGCCCGCAGCTCGTGGTGGCGCCCGGGTCGCAGCGCCGGCAGGCCGGGCGGCCGCATCGATCGCAGGCCGTCGACGGGGAGAGGCGCGGCGCCGCGAGCGACACGAGCCAGAGCGAGGC
>JBAVCR010000517.1:0-3163 GCA_049586815.1 Anaeromyxobacteraceae bacterium | reverse complement strand
CTCGTAGAGGGAGCGCTCGGCGCGGCTCGCCAGGCCCGCCCCGAGCCGCGCGGAGTCCTCGCGGCCGAGGGTGATGCGCCCCGACTTCTCGAAGTCGTGGGCGAGGTCGCCGAAGCGCCACGAGGCGGAGGAGGCCGCGGCCGGCAGCTCCTCGACGCGCAGGCCCGCCGACTCGGCGAGCGTCTTCCAGGGGCGGAGCCGGTCGATCTCGGCGCGCAGCTCGGCGATGAACCCGGCCAGGTCGGCCTCGTCGCCGGCCGGCTCGTCGGCCGACGGGGCGCCGGCGATGCGGGCCTGGTCGATGAGCCCGGTGAGGAAGCGCTCGCGCTCCCCCTCGAGCAGGCGCACCCGCTCGGCGAGGTCCTCGTCGCGGTGGCGGACCTGGTCGAGCTCGCTGCGGGCGCGGGCCAGCTCGGCCGTGGCGGCGGCCTCGCGCGCACGCGCGGAGGTGGCGGCTTCCTTCTCCCGGGTGGCGACGTCGCGCGCCGCCGCGAGCTCGCTCTCCAGTTGCGAGAGCCGACACTCGAAGTACACGATCTTCTCGAGCGCCCCGCGGAGCAGCGCTTCAGGATTCCCGCTCAACCCGCCTCCACCGACCAGTCGGAACCCATAGGGTTTCCGAGACCTTGCACGGGGTGAGTGTAGGGAACCGATATCGAAAAGGCAAACGCCAACGGGAGATGTGGACCAGACGGGTACGTCCGGCCGTCCCCCGCCCTACCGGACCGCCTCGAGCCCGTGGCCGCCCGGTCCCTTCTCGCTCCGGTAGAGGAGCCAGGAGAAGAGGAGCCCGAGGAAACCGAGCGCCGTGAAGATCCACATCCCGGGCTTGTATCCGGCGGGGTTCGCGGCGCTGGCGTGGGCGGCGTCGTTCGTGGCCCCGATGAGCCAGTTCATCCCGGCGAGCCCCACCTGCTGCACGAGCGTCATCACCGAGTAGGCGGTGCCGAGCCGGTGCTCCGGCACGAGGTAGGCGACCGAGGGCCACATGACCGCGGGGATGAGCGAGAAGGCGATGCCCATGAAGGCGATGACGATCCAGAGCGGGATGCCCGTGTAGACCATGAGCAGGTAGACCGGGATGAGGGTCGCGGACCCGATGGCCATGAGCAGCGCCCGGTGGCCGATGCGGTCGGCGAGCAGCCCGAAGAGCGGGGTGGCGAACATGGCGGCGAGCGGGAGCACGCTGTTCAGCGCACCGGCGGCCTCGCGGGAGATGCCGCGCGCGTCCATGAAGAACTTGATGGCGAAGGAGCGGAACGGGAAGATCGCCGAGTAGAAGGCGAGGCAGAGCGCCACCACGTACCAGTAGGACTTGCCGAAGGAGAACAGGTCCGAAACCACGAGCTTGTCCGGCTTGCCCGCCGTGCCGAGCCGGTAGCGCCCGGCCACCCGGTTCTCGAGCATCCAGTAGAGGACCCCGGCCACGATGCAGGTCGCGCCGAGCACGGCGCCGACCCGGAGCGGTCCCTGCCAGGTCTCGTAGAAGGGCTTCGCCCAGCTGGGGGAGTTGTCGGCCGCCACCGACCCGAGCCGGGCGATGGTGAGGTTGAGCCCGAAGGCGAAGGAGAGCTCCTTGCCCTTGAACCACTTGGCGATGGCGGTGGTCACCGCGACGATGAGCGGCTCCGCCCCCACGCCGAGGAGGAAGCGGCTCGCCGCCATGACGCGGAAGTCGCTCGTCGCCACCATGAGGACGCCGGCCACCGTGGTGATGGCCGCGAAGAGGAGGATGGAGCGCGCGGTGCCGAAGCGGTCGATGAGGATGCCGCCCCCGATGAGGACCAGCACCGCCGCCCAGCTGTAGGTGGAGTAGAGGAGCCCGATCTGCTCGTCGTTGAAGCCGAGCTGGCTCGTGAGCAGGTCGGCGACCGGCGCGATGGTGTCGTAGAGGTAGTAGTTGCCGAACATCGCCACGCTGAGCAGCACGAGCGCGAGCCACCGGTCGAACGGGGGCGGGCGCGGCGGCTCGGCGGGGTGCGGCGGGGCGTGGTCGGCCATCGGGTCTCGCCGGGCCTCAGGCCCGGTCGAGGTTCTCCTTGCCGTTCACCGGGCTCCAGGGAAGCAGCTCCCACTGGGCCACCCCACCCTTCACGTACGGATCCTGGTCGCGGAGCGCGAGGATCTCCGCGTCCGGCGTGCCGTCGGGGAAGCGGAGGAGGATGGCGCCGCCGAAGCGCGGCTCGAGCGGCCCGGACGCCACGATGAGGCCGCGATCGCGGAGCCCGCTGGCCCAGGCACGGTGGGCGTCCTGGTGCTTCTGCAGCTCCTCGAGGGGCTTCCGGTAGCGGACGATGGCGATGACGTACACGGGGACCTCCGCGGTTCGGGAACGGCCGGTCCTACCACGGCCCGGGGGGGCCGGTCACGCCGGGGGGCGCCGTTCCCGCGCCACCCGGAGCCGGGTCAGGCGGCGCCCGTCCGTTTCGCTCACCGTGAACTTCCAGTCCCGCCAGGCGACCCGGTCGCCGCGGGCCGGAATGGCGCCCGCCTGCGCCACCACGAACCCGGCCACGGTCTCCCAGCCGTCGCCCTCGGGCAGGCCCGCGCCGGTGGCCTCGTTGAACTCGGGGATGCCGGCGTCGCCGCGCACGGAGAAGGCGCCGTCGGGGAGCGGCTCCACCGCGCCCCCCTCGTCGGCGTCCCACTCGTCTCGGATCTCGCCCACGATCTCCTCGAGCACGTCCTCGAGGGTGACCGCCCCCATCACCCCGCCGTACTCGTCCACCACCACCATCATGTGCTGGTGCTTGCGCTGCATGGAGCGGAGCAGCACCTGCACCGGCGTGGACCAGGGCACGAAGGTGGGCGGCCGGAGCAGGTCGCGCAGCACGATGAGCTCGGGGTGGGCGAGCAGCGGCACGAGGTCGCGGGCGTGGAGGATGCCCACCACCTTGTCGAGGCTGCCCTGGAACACCGGCACGCGCGAGTGCCCCTCCTCGGCGAGCCGCTGGATGATCTCCGGCACCGGCGTCTCCACGTCGAGGGCCATCACCTCGGTGCGCGGCACCATGATGTCGCGCGCCACCTTCTCGCGGAACTCGAGGACGCGGTGGATGAGCTCGCTGGTGCGATCGGCGGGGTCACGGGACCGGGCGTGGTGCACCAGCGCGCGCTCCACCTCCTCGATGGGCGGGAGCGGGAGCGTGAAGCGCCCCGGGCC
>JBAVCR010000516.1:0-5092 GCA_049586815.1 Anaeromyxobacteraceae bacterium | reverse complement strand
ACCCTCCTGCGCATGGAGGACGGCGGCTTCCTCCAGATCCGGGAGGTGCCCCGGGCGGCGCCAGGCGACCTCGACTTCGAGATCTTCGTCGAGTTCGGGACGCCGTCCGTCATGAACCTCGACGACTACCCCGCCGAGTTCGCGGCCGACCTCGCGGTCTTCGAGGGGATCTCCGGAACGAGGAAGGGCGGCCCGGTCGAACCGAGCCGCCCTGCGTTGCTTCGTGAACTGGTGGGCGCTGCAGGGCTTGAACCTGCGACCCCTGCCGTGTGAAGGCAGTGCTCTACCACTGAGCTAAGCGCCCGAAACGGCCGCGGAGTATGCCGGGGGACCCCTACCCTGTCAACGCTTCCTCTCCCCGTCCACCCGCCGGGCGAGCTCCCGCAGCTTTCGCTTGAGGCGGGCCATGCTGCGGGTCACGTCCTCGTAGTCGCCCTTGGTCGGCAGCCCGGCGGCGCGGAGCACGCGCCCCTGCACCTCCTCGAGCCTCTGCTTGCCCTTCTGGGCCGCTCCGAGCGCCCGGGCCACCACCTCCTGGCCCCGGGGATCGTCGAGGACCGCCTTCGCCGCGCGGCTCGCAACCTTCATCCCCTGCTCCAGGAGCTGCTCGGGGACGCCCTTCGTCCTGTCGCTCATCCGCTCACCTCGTCGGGAAACACGGTCTCCACCTTCCGGAGCGCCTGGTCGACGATGTAGCGGTATCCGGCCCGGCGCACCAGCGACTCGAGATCTCCCTTCACCTTCACCCGCCCGGCTAGCGCCGCCTGCACCGGGTCGGCGGCCCCGCGCAGCAGGTCCTTCCAGAGCGCCACGGGGGCGCGGACCACGTAGGCCGGCTCGAGCTCGAGGACGTCGTCCTCGTCCGGGAGGATTCGCCACTCGACGATTCGACCGCCGGCGTGCCGCCCCCAGGCGGCGACTCCGTGCGGGAAGTGGGGGCGCTCCCGCTCGACCACCGCGGCGAGATCGGCGCCCAGCCCCGCGATGGCACGGCCCAGGTCGGGGTGGAGGTTCACCGCCCGCACCACCGCGTCCAGCCACTCCGGGGAGGCGAACCGCACGAGCTAGCTCCGCGTCAACCAGCCGAAGATGCCGCGGCGGTGCTCGCGGGGCGCCGCGCCCGCCGCTCCGGCCGGCGGCGTCTTCTCGGCGATGGCCCGCCGCAGCGCCTCCGGCGTGTCCCGCGTCGCGAAGGGGACCTCGATCATCCCCCGCTCCGGGTCGTCGAAGGAGACGCGCAGCAGGCATTCCTCGTCGAGCTTGAAGTCGATGCGCCGCCCGGTGGCGGCCGCGGGGAGTCGCAGGGAGCCCAGGAACTCGTCGTCGACGATCTGGTCGCTGTCGCCCTGGTAGATGTCGATCTCGATGGGCTTGCCGGGCTCCCGCGGCGGCGGGAGTCGGAAGCTGCGGGTCGCCGGGATGGGCTGGTTCTTCTCCAGGACCCGGCGCATCCGGTCGTTCGGCGCCGCGATGCCGATGGGCATCGACAGGACGTCGACGAGCGTCACCGAGTCGATGCTGTCGAGGGAGTCGCCGAGGAGCGCCGCGCCGAGCGCCACGCACTCGTCGGGGTGGACCCCCTTGCGGGGCGGCTTGCCGAAGTGCTCCCGGATCCTCTGCTGCACGAGGGGCATGCGGCTCTGGCCGCCCACCAGGATGACCTCGTCGATGGAGGCGCGCGAGATGCCCTTCTGCTCCAGCACCTCGTCGCAGATGGCGAAGCTGCGGTCCACGAGGTCGTGGGTGAGCTCCTCGAGCTGCTGGCGCGAGATGGGCATGCGCAGGTCGAGGGGCTTCCCGCGCCGCTCCTCGATGAAGGGCAGGTCCACCACGGTGTTGGGGATGAGGGAGAGGTCGATCTTGGCGGCCTCGGCCGCCTTCTTCACCCGCTGGAGCGCGATGGGGGACTGCGCCAGGTCCACCTTGTGCTCGCGCCAGAACTGGTCGAGCGCCCAGTCGATGATGCGGTTGTCGAAGTCGACCCCGCCGAGGAAGGTGTCGCCCCCGGTGGCGACGACCTCGAAGACGTTCTGCTGCAGCTGCAGGACGGAGACGTCGAACGTGCCGCCGCCCAGGTCGTAGACGAGGACCCGCTGGTCGAGGCCTCGATTGAACCCGTAGGCGAGCGCGGCCGCCGTGGGCTCGTTCACGATGCGCTTCACGTCGAAGCCGGCCAGCCGCCCCGCCTCCTTCACGGCGTGGCGCTGGTTGTCGTTGTAGTAGGCCGGCACCGAGATGATGGCCTCGGGCATGGCCTTCCCCAGGAAGGCCTCGGCGATCTTCTTCACGTGCGCGAGCACCATCCCGGAGATCTCCGGGAGCCCGTAGACCCGTCCGCCCAGGGAGACGGCCGCCTCGCCCTGCGGCCCCTCCACGATGTCGTACGAGTAGTAGGAGCGGAGGTCCTGGACGACGCGAGAGTTCCACTTCCGGCCGATGAGCCGCTTCGCGCCGTAGATGGTGTTGCGGGGGTTGGTGAGCAGCTGGTCCTTCGCCGCGCCGCCGACGAGGAAGTCGCCCTTGCTGCCGAGGGCCACGACGCTCGGGAGGATGAGGCTCCCCTTGTCGGTCGGCACCACCCGCGGGATGCGGTTGCGGACGTGGGCCACGCAGGTGTTCGTGGTCCCGAGGTCGATGCCGAGGATCGGCTTGTCCCTGTTGATCGGCGGCTGGGGCATCGCCGGGGACGGTAGCACGGTCCGGGCCGGCCTTCCCGTTTCCCCGCCCCGTTCCGGGGTGGCTAGAACGGGACGTCGTCGCCGCCTCCCCCGCTCTCCCCGTCGCCACCGGAGGCGAAGAGGCGGGGCATGACCATGGCCGGCAGCGGGGGGCGCTCCTCCCGGGCCGGGCCGAGGGCCGGAGGGGAAGCCCCCTCGTCGAGCTGCCAGCGCTCGTAGAGGGCCGGCTCTCCCGGGAGCTCCTCGACGAACCGCGAGGCCTTCAGCACCACGCGCTCCCGGTCCCGGGGGGCGGCCACGAGCGGGTGGCAGAGGGTCAGGTCGTCCTTCGCGCGGGTGCAGGCGACGTAGAAGAGGCGCCGCTCCTCCTCCTCGCCGTCGGGGTCGCGGAGGGCCTGGGCGCTCGGGAAGCGTCCGTCGGCGAGCCAGACCACGAAGACCGCCCGCCACTCGAGCCCCTTCGCCTGGTGGACGCTGGAGAGGACCATCTTCTCGTCGGGCTCCTCGGCCTCCCCCACCGTCTCCGCGGTCAGCTCGGTGAGGAGTGCGATCTCCGCCAGGAAGGTCTCCCCGTCCTCGTAGCCCCGGGCGTAGTCGGCGAGCTGGCGGATGTCCTCGACCCGCGCGTCGGAGTTGAGGAAGGCGGTTCGCAGGTATTCCTCGTAGCCGCCGTCGAGGACCCGCTCGATGCACTCGCCCGGGAGGTCGCGGGTGGGGTTCCGGGTGAGGCTCCGGAGGAGCTCGGCCGCCCGGCGGTAGCCCTCCCGGGCCTTCGGCGGGACGTGGCTCGCGACGTCGGGCGAGAGGAGCTCGTCGACCGACCCCGCGCCGCCGCGTCGCCGGGCGGAGAGCGCGTTCCAGACCGCGTCGGCCGTCATGCTGCCGATGCCGGGGAAGAGCTTGAGGACCCGCTTCAGCGCCAGCTCGTCGCCGGGGTTGTGGGCGAACCGCAGGTGGGCGAGCACGTCCTTGATGTGCGCGGCCTCGAAGAACCGGACCCCGCTGCGCACGACGAAGGGGATCCCGCGCCGGGCCAGCTCGAACTGGATCTCCATGGAGTGGTGGTGGGCGCGGTAGAGGACCGCGATCTCGGGGAGAGGGAAGCCCTCATCGCGCAGCTCGAGCACCCGCTGGGCCACGAAGGCGGCCTGCTGCTCCACGTCGCGGCAGGGCACGAGCCCCGGCAGCGGTCCGTCCGGGCGCACGCTCCGCAGCTCCTTCGGGAACTGCTTGAAGTTGTTCTCGATGGAGGCGTTGGCGAGGTCGAGGATCTGCGGCGTCGACCGGTAGTTCACGGTCAGGTGGAAGCGTCGGGCGTCCGGGTACCTCTTCTCGAAGTCGAGGATGTTGGCGAAGTGGGCGCCCCGGAACGAGTAGATGCTCTGCGCGTCGTCGCCCACGACGCACAGGTTCCGGTGGTGGCTCGCGAGCAGGTCGACCACGTCGCCCTGGAGGCGGTTCGTGTCCTGGTACTCGTCGACGAGCACGTGGCGGAACCGCTCGGCGAGCAGGCGGCGCACCCCCTCGTGCTCCACGAGCAGCACCTTCCAGTTGAGCAGCAGGTCGTCGAAGTCCATCGCGTTCATGCCGTGCTTGCGCTCGGCGAAGCGGCGGGCCACGCGGAGGACGTCCTCCACCAGGGGGGCGAACTGGGGGCGCCGGTCGAGGACCACGTCGGCGAGCGGGGTCTGGGTGTTGACCGCCATCGACACGAGGTCGATGAGGACGTCGGCCTTGGGGAAACGGCGGGCGCCCACGGCGAGGCCGCAGTCGGCGATGGAGGCGGCCATGACGTCGCGCCCGTCCTCCCGGTCGAGGATGGAATAGCCCTTCTCGTACCCCAGCTGCCCGGCGTGCTCGCGAAGCACCCGGTGCGCGACGTGGTGGAAGGTGCCGCCCCAGATGCGGCGGGTGTCGATGCGGGCCACCTCCTCGACCCGGCGCAGCATCTCCCGCGCCGCCTTGTTCGTGAAGGTGAGGAGGAGCAGCCCCTCGGGGTCGAGGCCGTCGTGGAGGAGGCGCGCCACCCTCCAGGTCAGCGTCCGGGTCTTCCCGGAACCCGCGCCGGCGATGACGAGGAGCGGCCCCTCGGGCGCCTCGACCACCGCCTGCTGCTCGTCGTTCAGCTGGCCGGCGGCGTCGAACGAGCGGGGCGCGCCCGCGGCCGGCTTGAGCTGGTAGCGGCGCGTCATCGAGCCGGGGAACGTACCATCGCCATCCGACACGGTGATATCGCCGCACCCGGGAAGTGGACGGAGCCGGGTCCGCGGTTAGCATGGCCTCCATGGCGGCACCTCGCGCGATCCTCCTGGCGGGCCTGGCGATGAGCTCCATCGCATGCGCCGGGAGCCAGGCCGCGACGTCCCGCCGACCCCTGCCCCCGCCCGCCGGTGATGGCCGGGCCGGCGCCAGCG
>JBAVCR010000515.1:0-2104 GCA_049586815.1 Anaeromyxobacteraceae bacterium | reverse complement strand
TTCGCCGGCCGGTCCGCGGTGGTCGTGCTCACCTGCAGCGCCGCGGTGCTCCTCTCGGCCAACGTGGCCGTGGGGCAGGCCATCTGGGCGCTCGGCGCCCACCGGGCCGGCGTCCTGCTCGCCCTCCTCCGCGGGGTGCTCCTCGTGGGGCTCTCCGCCTGGCTCGCTCCCCGGGGCGCCCTGGGCATCGCGATGGCTGCCCTCGCCTCGGCCGCCCTCCTCACCGCCGTGCAGGCCCCCTTCCTCGGCTGGCTCCTCTCCCGAACGGCGGCCGCCTGGAGGACTCCGTGATCCGGGCGCTGGCGGCCGCGAGCCTCACCCACGCTCCCCCGGTGGGCCGGGCCTTCGTCCGTCCGCTCGTCATGGCGCTCGTGGTCGCCGGCCTGGCCGCGTCGCTCGTCGCCACGGTGGCCATGCAGGGCCCGCGGATGGCGCTCGCCGGAGGCGGCGTGTGGGAGGACCTGGCCGAGGGGCCCCGCCCGGGCCTCTACTACGCCGCCCACGCGCTGCGGATCATCGCCCTCGGGGGCGCGGGGCTGCTCGCCCTCGCGGTTCGCTTCCGTCGGCTCCCGACCGCGCTCGTGGCCTGGTTCCTCGTCCTCGTGGGCGCTGGCCTCCTCCTCGCCGTCCGCGGGCTCGAGACGGCCGACTTCCTCTCGTCCCGCGTCCTCGGCGCGACCGGTCCCTGGGTGGCGTTCACCTCCCTGCTCCTCTTCGCGTCCGCCCGCGCCGACGTCCTCCCGGCCATCGGCCGGGTCGTCGACCTCCTGGCCGCGGCGCTCACCGCCCTCGTGGCCTGGGAGGCGCTCCACCTCCGCACCTTCCTCCGGCAGGAAACGGTGGCGGCAATGGGCGGTTACCTGAACGCCCTCTACTTCCCGGCCGCCTGGCTGCTGCTCCGGCCGCACGCTCCCGGGTCGGCCTCGCGCTGGCTGCGCTGGGTGCCGGTGATCACCTACGCGGCCGGCTCGGTGCTCGTGCAGACCCGCCTCAACCTCGTCATGCTCGTCCTCCTCCTCCTCGCCGAGGCGCTCGTCTCCGCGAGGCGCGCGGGACGGCCGGTGGCCCGGGTCCTCGAGACCGCCGCCGTCGCGGCGCTCCTCGTCGGCGCGGCCGCCTGGCTCGCCGGGGGCACGCGGTTCGCCCGGGTCTTCGAGCTCTCCGCGCTGGGACTCGCCGAGCGGATGGGCGAGGACTCCCGCACCGGCCAGATCGCCGCGTTCCTCGCCGACGTGCCGGTGTCCGACCTCCTCCTCGGCCGGGGCGCGCGCGCCACCTGGAACTGGCCGGGAATGAGCCCGCGCTGGGCCGGCGGGACCGACGTGGGCTACCTCTCGCTCCTCTTCTTCGGCGGCGTCCCGCTGCTCGTCGCCTGGTGCGTCGTGCACCTCGGTCCCCCGCTCGGCGTGCTGCGCTCCGGCGACACCGGCGCTCGCCTCGCCTGCGCGGCGATCTCGCTGCTCTGGGGCGTCCGCATGTTCTCCTCCTCGTTCCCGAGCATGGCGCTCGACTACGAGGTGGTCCTCCTCTGCGTCGGTGCCTGCGCCGCACCCTCGCGATCGGCCCTCCCCTCCCCGCGCGCCCCCCGGGTCCGATGATGCGCGTCCTCTGGTTCACGAACATCCCCATGCCGGCGGTCGACCGCCGCACCGGCCGCACCACGGCCGGCTCGGGCCACTGGATGAGCCAGCTGCTCCTCGCCCTGCACGGGATCCCCGACCTCGAGCTCGGCGTCGCCACCGCCTACCCCGGGCTGCCGGACCTCCAGTTCGACGAGGACGGCGTGGAGTACTTCGTGGTCGGACAGGGCCGCCTCGCCTCCCACTTCGGCGCCCGCCGCGCCGACCTCCTCGCCTGCCGCGACGTCGTGGAGCGCTTCGACCCCGACCTCGTCCACGTGCACGGCAGCGAGCGCCTCTTCGGCCTGCTCCGGGCCCGCGGCCTCGTCGACCGCCCCACCGTGGTCTCGCTGCAGGGGTTCCTCGCCGCCGTGGCCCGGGACTTCTGGGGCACCCTCGGCCCGGCGGAGCGGATCGCCGCCCATCGCCCCGTCGAGCTCCTGACCGGTCGGGGGCTCTTCTGGGAGCGCCGCGCCATCCAGCGC
>JBAVCR010000514.1:0-3637 GCA_049586815.1 Anaeromyxobacteraceae bacterium | reverse complement strand
GGCGGGTGCTGCGGGGCCGGCCCCGCCCACCTGCGCCGGCTCCGGGGCGCCCTCCACCCCTCCGGCGCTCAGGCGCGCGGGTAGGAGCCGAGGAGCAGGAGCATGTGCACCTGCCGCCGGACGCCGGCGAGCGCGTCCGCGCACTCCGGCTCGGCGCGGTGCCCCTCGAAGTCGAGGAAGAACACGTAGTGCCCGACCGCGGTCTTGGTCGGACGGCTCTCGATGCGGGACAGGTTGATCCGGCGCGTCGCGAACTCCGCGATCACCTCGTAGAGCCCGCCGGGGCGGTCGCGGTCGAGGGTGAAGGCGATGCTCGTCCGGTCCCGTCCGGTCGGACGGCCGTCCTGCTTGCCGAGCAGGACGAAGCGGGTGAAGTTCTCCGCCGAGTCCTGGATGGAGGGGGCGAGCACGGCGAGGCCGTAGCGCTCCGCCGCTCCCTTCCCGCCGATGGCCCCGAGCGCGCCGTCCTCCGACGCCCGGCGCGCCGCGTCGGCGGTGGAGAGGGTCGGCTCGGTCGGGATACCGGGCAGGTTCTGGCGCAGCCAGGCGGCGCACTGCCCCAGGGCCTGCGGATGGGACAGGATGCGGCGGAGCGCCGCGGTGCCCGACCCGGGGCGGGCGAGGAGGTGCTGCTCCACGGGCAGGACGAGCTCCTGCTGGATGCGCAGGCCGGGCCGGTGGACGAGCAGGTCGAGCGTCGCCCCCACGGCTCCCTCGATCGAGTTCTCCACCGGAAGCATGGCGACGTCGACGTCACCGCGCAGGGCCGCCTCGTAGGCGTCGGCGAAGTTCGGGAAGGGCTGCCGCTCGGCCCCGGCCAGGGCCGCACACCGGGTGACGGCCTCCTCGCTGAACGTTCCGGGGGGACCCAGGTAGGCGACGCGCATGGGCCGTTTCTACCAGGGGTCCCCGGACCTGTCTCCTTCACCCCCTCCGCGGGGCGCGCCGCGGCCCTGCTCTGCTACACTTCCGGCCCTCTGCGACGGGAGGTGTGGTGGCGTTGCCTGGCTGGGTCGACGAGTTCCGCCGGGCCGTGGGCCGCCTCCTCGGCGGCCGCAGCCGTCCCGCGTCCCCGGGAGCCTGGGAGGCGCGCCGCAGGAACCGGCGCGTCACCGCGTCGCTCCTCGGCGTGCTCCTGATCGTGATCCTCGCGCTCGGCGCGGCGCACCTCGTCCGATCCCGGCGCCCCGCCCCGCCCTCCGCGCCCGCCATCGCCGTCCTCCCCTTCGCCAACCTCGACGGCGGGCACGACCAGGACTACTTCGCCGACGGGATCACCGAGGAGATCCAGGGCGCGCTCGCGCAGGTGCCGGGCCTGCGGGTGATCGGGCGCACCTCGTCCTTCGCCCTGAAGGGGAAGGGGCTCGATCCCCGGGAAGTCGGGCGGCGGCTCGGGGCGACCACCGTCCTCGACGGCAGCGTCCGCCGCTCCGGCAACCGCCTCCGCGTGACCGCGCAGGTCGTCGACGCGCGCGACGGGTACCCCATCTGGTCCCAGGTCTTCGACCGCGCCTCGGGCGACGTGCTCGCCGTCCAGGACGAGATCGGCCAGGCCGTGGCCGCCGCGCTCGCGCTTAGGCTCGTTCCCGGGCCTGGAGGGCGCGGCAACGCCCGCGCCGTCGATCCGGAGGCCTACAACCAGTACCTGCTCGCCCGGAAGTTCCTCGACTCCTCCGACCTCGACGGCTTCGTCCGCGCCGCCGCCGCCTCCGAGTCGGCCCTGGCCCTCGCGCCCTCCTTCGCTCCCGCGTGGGCGACGCTCGCCGAGGCCCATGCGGGGATGGCGGACTACATCGAGGACCCGGCAGAGATGCGCGCCGATCTGAAGACCGCCGTGGAGGCGAGCGCGAGGGCCATCGCGCTCGACCCGCGGCTCGCCGAGGCCTACGCCGTCCGGGCGCAACTGCTCGCCCAGGTCTCCTGGGACTGGGAGCGGGCGGCCGGCGACTACGATCGGGCCCTCGCCCTCGCCCCGGGGAACGCCGACATCCTGCGAAAGAAGGCGGCCTGGCTGCTGGCGCCGCAGGGACGGCTTCCCGAGGCGATCGACGCTGCAAGGCGAGCCACGGAGCTCGACCCGCTCTCGGTCTCGGCCTGGGTCTCCCTCGGCAATCTCCAGGTCGGCAACGGCCTTGGAGCCGACGGCGAGCGGTCGCTCCGGCGCGCGCTGGAGATCGATCCCCAGAGCGACTACGCCCACGAGTCGCTCGCCGTCCGCGAGCTGCTCGCCGGGCGGTTCGACGCATCACTGGCCGAGTCGAGGCTCTGCACGGAGGGGGTCTGGCAGGTGCGGGGAATCGCGCTCGCCGAGGCCGGGCGGGGCGATCTGCCCGCGGCCCACGCCGCGCTCCGGGAGCTCGAGGCCCGCTACGCCACCCCGTCGCCCTACCAGATCGCGGAGGTCCACGCCTGGCTCGGCGACCGGGACGGGGCGTTCGCATGGCTCGAGAGGGCGTGGGACGCCCGCGACGGAGGGCTCCTCATCCTGCAGTGGGATCCGCTGCTGCGGGACCTGCGCGGAGATCCGCGCCTCGCCGCGATCCAGCGCCGGATGAACCTCCCGGCGAACTGACCTCAGCCCTCCGAGAAGTGCACCACCGCCTCGCGCATGGGGACGCTCGCATCCCAGGGGTGCGGCTCCAGCCGCGGCTCCTTCGTCCCGGACCACGGATCGGACGCGACGTCGATCGGGGCGGGGCGGACGGACACCTGCCGCTTGCAGTCGCCGCAGGAGACCCCGTCTCCGGGCAGGAAGTGCGGAACGGGCCTCCAGGAACCTGGACACGGGCGCGTCGGGCTTGCCATGGTCTCGATGCTAGCAAGTGCTCCGACGATCTTTCGCCCCCCGATCGGAGCACCCCCCTTCACTCCGGGTTGACTGGGCGGTCAACCCGGCGCGGCGGGCGCGCCGGGACCGGATCGGATGCGGCGGCGTCCGCCGGAAAATCGCTGGCACTCGGACCGCCGTTGGTGCAACCTGCGATCGGTCGCCGTCGGAGCCGTTCCTCGATCGACGACCACGCGTCCCCCCCGATGGCGTGGTCGTGGGTCTCCCGGCGGCGACCCTTCCTTTCGGTCCGGATGAACGCCCCCCTTTCCCCGCGGGCTGGGCACCATCAGGCGCCGTCTGCCCGATCGGACGTACCCCGAAGCCCCGGGACACACGAGCAAGTCTTGTTTGGGGGGGCCCCGGGATGAAAGAAGGCCCCCGGCGTCGTGCGGCGGGGGCCCGAACTCGCTGAGAGGGGGATTACAGCGGGTTCAAAAGGACGTTAGGTCCGCCCATTCGATTCCGCAACGGACGGCACTCAAGAGGGGCGGCAGGGACCCGGGCCCCTCCCCGGGTGGGTGCACGCCGCACAGGTACCGACATGGCACGACATCGGCTCATGGTCCTTGGGGCGAGGGCGCGGATGGTCTCTACTCGGCCGGGGAAGCTTGGCTTCGGGGGGAGATCACATGCGCAGCGTCACGGTGCCGCACGCGGGAGCCCGCTCCTCGGGCGCCGCAGAGTTGTCGGACCCCGCGCTCGCCCACCTGTTCGGGCCAGGAACCGCTGCGCTGCTCGCCGAACCGGAAGCGCGCGCCCGCCCGGCCGAGGCTCCCGCGGCGGTGCCCGCCCCGCCCTGGCTCGCGT
>JBAVCR010000513.1:0-2677 GCA_049586815.1 Anaeromyxobacteraceae bacterium | reverse complement strand
GTGGAGGATGCCGCGCGACGCGTGCCGCCGGAGTTCCGCGGGAGACCAGCGCTCGCCGCGGTGGCGAAGCCCGACGGCTCCCCCAACTGGAACCACTACGCCCTCATCCCCATCTCCCGGGAGCTCGGCGCCGCCGCGCTCGCGACCCTGCAGGAGCGACCCTCGCTCCTCCTCATGAAGGCAGCCGATTTCTACGCGAACGGATACGCGCTGTACGAGGCGCGCTGGCCCTACCGGGACGGCTACTCGACCGAGATGACCACGGGTCACGGGTGGGCGAAGGCCTACGAGCTCCTCGTCTTCCAGCCGTTCCGGGCCTACGACCCGTCCTCCACCGGAATCACCACCGGCTTCGCGATCTGGTTCCCGCTCCTGCTCGGAGCGGCCTTCCTGCGCCTCTGGCGCCGGCGTCAGGACTGGACGAGCGCCGACCGGACGGTCGTCCTCATGCTCTTCTCCGTCCTCTGGGTGCTCGCCCTCGTCCTGCTCGTCGACGGGCCGGAAGGGAACCGGGTCCGGTTCTCCACGGAGCCCTTCCTGTTCCTCGTCGCAGGCTGGCTGCTCGGGAGCCCGCGATCAGGCGCAGCCGGCGTCGATGCGGCGGGCGGCGCGGAAGGCGAGCCCGCACAGGATGAACTCGGCGATCAGGAGAGGTAGCAGGCTCCAGCGGCTCTCCGGGAAGAGGAACTCTCCCGCGTTGAACGAATTCCAGCGCGCCTGTCGCGATCCGGGGGGGAATACGCGGAACATCCACCCCTCGTATATGCCCATCGGGTTCGCCGAGACCGGCCCCGTGATCGCGCTCAGGGGATTCAGTTCCAGGCCAAAGCTCCCGTCCGGCCCCGAGGCGGGCAGAAGAGGAGCGGGCGCACCGGACCGGATCGCCTCGTCGATCGCGCGGCCGGCCCGATCCAGCAGCACCGTCCGCTCGTCGGGCGTGCGGCCCGCTGACGCGAGGGCCGTCTCGTAGGCGATCAGCGCGGATTGCCTCTGCGCTTCCAGGATCGAGACGGGCCGGTCGTGGAGGAACAACGGCAGGGCGTATTCGAGGACCGGATTGCGAACCCACCGCGGCTTGCCGGGCACGTCGGCGATCGCGCCGACGCCGACGGGCGGCTGGATGTCGACGGCAACGACGAGGACGTTCACGGCGATGGAGACCGCTGCCAGCGTGGCCGCCGCCCGGGGGCGTGAGAGGAAGGCCAGCGCCGCCGGCAGCGCGAGGAACGGCATCGCGGGCGCGAGATACCGCGGTCCCACGGACCATCCGCCGTGCCACTCGTTCATCGTGGAGACGAAGAGCAGGAAGAACGAGGACGTCGCTACCGCGAGCCAGACGAAGGGCCGCCGCTCCGGATCGCGATGGAGGACCACCAGGCCGGGAATGCCGAGAAGCAGGAAGGGCGACGTGAAGAAGAGTCCCCGGAAGGGAGAGCCGACGAGCGAGAGCAAGGCCTCCGGGTCGGGGAGGCCGAAGATGCCGAAGGCAACTGCGCGGGAGGCCCGGAAGATCGGGTTCATGAAACTGTAGTTGGTCGTGAACACCATTCCGAACGCCGTGAGGTTGTAGGCACAGATGACGAGGAACGGGAGGAAGAGGCCGGAGGCGAACCAGGCGAGGTCCCTGCGCCGTCGGACGACCGACAGCGTGTATGCGCCGAGGAAGACCACCATCACCGCCATCACGTAGTTGGTGATGGCGGCGTAGCCGGCGCATGCGCCCGCCAGCCCCAGGTTGACCATCGCTCCGTGGCTCCACCTGCGCTCCGCGCCGGAGAGCGGTCCGGTGCGAGCGGCCTTCCCGGCTCGGGACAGGAACCACAGAGCCCCGAGCAGGGAAGCCGTGATCACGTTGTGCTCGTAGAGGGAGGTCGCGTACGCGAAGTACATCGTACCGAAGGAGAAGGTCAGCGTGGTCGCGAGGCTCGCCCGGGCCGCGCCCCCGGTCAGGTCGAGGCAGAGCAGGAAGAAGAGAACGCTGCCCACCGCGGACAGCAGGCCGACGCTCAGGACCGAGGTCAGCCAGGCGTTCACGGTCATCGTCCACCAATCGTCCGGATCGAGCCCGGCGATCCGTCCCACGAGGTGGATCAGCGCGTACGCTGGCACGGCGACGAGCGCGCCGCCCGGGGCCTTGTTGGGGTGGAGGCGCCCCGACTGGAGGGCCAGGTCCCCGGAGGCCGAGACGTCGGTCGGGTCCACGGTCGGGAACGGAGCCGCGGGCGTCGCCGAGTTCGGAGCCGTGCGCCAGGCGAGCACGTACGTCCGTCCGTCCAGGCGGACCTCCCCGGCCAGCACGGGAACTCGCTCCATGCCGCCGCCACCGGGCTTGCCCGTGGGCCGGTAAACGAGGAACTCGTCGATGGCGACCGTTCCCCTCTCCACGATGGCCCGCGCCATGGCGAATCGCACGTTCTGGTTCCATCCGCCGCCCGCGTGGAAGTAGGAATAGGCGAGCAGCGTCGAGGCGAAGAGGAGCCAGGACACGCGGCGCAACGCCGCGGGATCCGCCGACTGCACGCGATCGATCACTCCACGTTCCCCGGACCGGCGATCCGGTACACGTACCAGTCCCACCCGGAGAGCCCGGCGTAGGGGAACACGCGCGCGAGCGCGTAGCGGGTCCCCGTGGGCCCGAGGATCACCGGGTCGGGCGGAGGGTCGCCGTCGAAGTGGT
>JBAVCR010000512.1:0-2899 GCA_049586815.1 Anaeromyxobacteraceae bacterium | reverse complement strand
GCGATGACCGGCTCGCCGCCCTCGAAGTCGATGCGGTGGCTCCAGAGCCCATCGAGCGCGTCGCCCGGGGGGGCCGACGCTCCGGGCGCCCCGTCGTCGGCGGCGTGCGGGGGCGGGAGCGGTGGGGGAAGGTCCTCCGCGGCGGTCGTCGCCCCTGCGCCAGCCAGCGCGATCGCGGCGACCAGGGCGGGGAGCGCCGCGGTCACGCGAAGAGGCCGAGCCTCTGGCTCTTGCGGCTCGCGAGCACCTCGAGGCGGGTCGCGATCTCGTGGCCTCCAGCGAACTCCCCGGCGCGGCGGAGCCGGTTGGCGGCGTCGGCGAGCAGCGCCCGCTCCTCCGCCTCCTGCTCGCGCAGCCCCTCGATCATGAGGGCCACCTCGTCGGCCAGGTCGTTCAGGAGGTCCCGGCGCCGGAGGGGCCGCGGGAGGGAGAGGTCGCCGGATCCGACCCGGCGGCAGGTATGGGCGAGGGCCACGGCGGGTCCGGCCACGCGGTGGGTGAGCACGATGGCGAGCACGAGGAGGCCGGGGACGGCTCCCGCGAGGGCCGCGCCGAGGACGAGCCCGGGCCCGGCGTCCTGGCCGGAGGTCCACGCCATCACGGTGAGGCCGCTGCCGATGGCCGTGGCCACGACGAGCATGTAGCTCACCAGCCGGAGCTGGATCCCCGGGTGGACGAGGAAGTTCCGGATCCGCCGCTTGTCGATGCCCGACTCGACCACGTCCCTCTTCATGGCTGCCTCCGCGGTCCGACTCTACCCGGTGCCCGGGGCGTTTCCAGGTTTGTGTCCGTTCCCGGCGCGAAGGCGGAAGGCCTCGCAGACCCGGAGGGTGACGGGTCCGGGCTCCCCGCTGCCGAGGACGGTCTCCCCGACCCGAACCACGGGCAGGACCTCCCGGACGGTCGAGGTGAGGAAGGCCTCGGCGGCCCGCGCGAGCGCGGAAAGCGGCAGGGGGTGCTCCCGGAAGGGGATGCCGAGGGAGCGGACCAGGTCGATGACGACCGCCCGGGTGACGCCGGCGAGGATCCCCACGCCGAGCGGGGGCGTGGTGAGGACGCCGTCCCGGAACGCGAAGACGTTGGAGCTCGCCCCCTCCGTCACGCAGCCGGCGCCGTCGACGAGGAGCGCCTCGTGGGCCCCGTGCTCCCTGGCCTCCTGCACGGCGAGGACGTGGAAGAGGTGCTCCCCGGTCTTGGCGGCCGGGTCGCCGCCCCGCGGATGGCGCCGGGGCCCGCCGAAGGGCCACGCCGCGACCCCATCCCGGTACGCGGCGAGCGGCGGCCCTCGCAGCGGGAGGGCGATGATGACGACGGCCGGGTCGGAGGCGAGCGCCGGATCGAGCCCCATCTCCCCGCTCCCGCGGGTGACCACGATCCGGATGGCGCGTTCCCCCAAGTTCCAGGGCGCCGCCTCGGGGTCGGGGGCGTCCCCGCCGCGGGAGGCCTCGACCACGCGACGGACCTCGTCCCCGAACCGGGCCGCCGTCCACGGCAGGTGGAGCCCGATCCGGTCGGCCGAGGAGGCGAGACGATCCAGGTGGGGCCCCATCTCGAAGGGCGCGAGCCCGTAGGTCCGGACCACCTCGTAGACGCTGTCGCCGTAGAGGAAGCCGCGGTCGAAGACCGAGACCCGGGCCTCCGTGGCCGGGACGAGGACGCCGTCGATGCTCACCGTCGCGTGCATGGCCGGATTCTTGACGAGGGGATCATGAACCGATATCAGCAGATGGTAAATGGAATCGCATGTCGAGTGCACCCAGTGTGGCGTCCTGATGACGAGCTGGTGCGCTGCCGGTTCCCCCACCCGCTACTACCAGTGCCCGTTCTGCAAGCGGACCCTCTGCTCCGCCTACGGCGAGGTCTTCGAGCGCGGCACGCTCGGCCGGCGGGTGGGTGGGACGCACCGCGCGCAGGGCTCCCCCCACGCCACGCTGCCCGAGGCCACGCCCGAGGACAAGAGCTGGAAGGAGCTGAAGGGCCGGGCGGCGCGCTGGTTCGCGCGGCTCGAGGCCGACGGCCAGAGCCACGCCCCGCACCCGGTGGCCGCCGTGGCCCGGGCCCGGGCCTGATCGGCCCGCCGTCCGGGCGGCCGTCCTCGTCGCCGTCCTCGTCGCCGTCCCGGCCCCCTAGCGGTCGTCCTCGTCGCCGCCCCCGCCCCCGGACGTGCAGCCGGGCCAGCCCGATCCCGCCATGGCCTCCCGCATCAGGACGTACTCACCGTAAAGCCTGGGATCACCCTCGGGGACGCCCCAGGCGTGGCCGAGCTCGTGGAAGATCACCGACCGCTCGATGCAGTCGAGGCCGTCGAAGGGCTGGATGACGATGAGCCGATGCTGCGGGCAGGCCCAGCCGAAGTAGGAGACGCCGTCGACCTCGTGGCGGACGGCCGCGCCGGAGAGGTCGTGGTCGACGTGGACCGCGGGCTGGATGGCGAACTCGACGGTCCAGCCGGCCGGATCGCGATCCTCTCCCCAGTGGCGGCGGGCGATGCGGTAGATGCGGGCCGCGCGCTCCGGTGTCACGGTGATGCCGTCGTGCCCGATCCAGCACATGCCGCCGACCTCGACCCCCGCGCAGGGGACGGACGACCCGCCGCACCCGGCGAGGAGGGCTGCGGAGAGGAGGAGTGCGGCGACGCGGACCATTCACCGGAGCCAAATGCGCGAGGCGTGCCGCCCGGGAGCGCGAGATCACAGGCGGTGGAGACGGGTCCGCCGCCACCCGAGGACGTGGCCGCCGCTGCACCAGGAGTGTGTGTCGGGTCCTCGTGGGGATGGGGGGATGTGGGTGCGTGTGCCCCGGCGCCGCGCGTCAGCTCCAGGCCGGGTTCCGGAGGTGCATGCGCGCGAGCAGGTCCACCATCCGCGCCTGCACCCGCGCCGGGGTCGTCCCCCCGGAC
>JBAVCR010000511.1:0-1505 GCA_049586815.1 Anaeromyxobacteraceae bacterium | reverse complement strand
GCACGCGCGTCCCCGGAGAGCTCGCCCTCGGCGAGGCACGACCCGAAGAAGCGGGCGAGCGCCCTCGCCTGCGAGATGCGGAGCCGGGCGGTGAGGCCGTCGACCTGCTCCGCCGGCAGGCCCGCGTCCCAGCCGTCGCCGGCGACGAAGCGGGGGGTCGCGGAGAGGAGCAGGAGCCCCGCCGCGCCAGCGCCGAGCCTGTCCGCCGCGGCGAGGGCCACCATGGCGCCGAGCGACCAGCCGCCGACGATGACGCGCGAGAGCCCGCGCTCCCGGACGAGGGCGGCGACCTGCTCCCCCATGGCCTCGATGGATCCGGCCGCCGGGGAGGGAGGGCTCCGGCCGTGGCCCGGCAGGTCGACGACCACCACGCGGGCGCGACCGGAGAGCCGTCCGGCGACCGCCTCGAGCGCCCGCCCCGAGGTACCCCAGCCGTGGAGGAGCAGCACCGGCCGGCCGTGGCCGGTCTCGGTCGCGTGGAGGGCAGGGAGATCGACGCCGGGCATCGGGAGGCGGCGGAGGATAGCAGCCACCTCCCCGTCGTCAACCGCCCCGACGGGATCGGTTGACGACCAGGGAGGTCACCAGCCAGCGGCCTCGAAGCGGGCCCGCGCCACCCGGGCGAGCGGCTCGGGGGAGAGCGCGCCCACCCCGGCTGCGGCGGCGAGCTCCTCCACGGTGCCCGGCGATCCCGGGGCGAAGCGGACGGCGAGCCAGTCCGGAGCGCCCTTCCACCGCCACCACGGACCGCTACCTTCCGTGGCGAGAACGCCCTCGATCTGGGCGGCGAGGAGCATGGCGCGCAGCGCGTCGGCGGAGGTGAGGAGCGGGTCGCGGGGAACGGGCCAGCGGGCGGCCTCCTCGGCGCTCACCTTCCTGCAGAGGACCCGCGAGAGCATCCGGGCATCACCCTCGGCCCCCGCTGCGCCTCCGCGGGAGCGCTCGAGCTCCCGGAGCAGGCGCGCCGCCGCCATGCGGACGGCGTGGAGCCGGGTGGCCTGCGACGAGCGCATCTCCCGGCCCAGCTCGTGGCCCGTGACGCCGGACCGGTCGTGGATCCAGGCCGGGTCGGCGTCGAGCGCCTCGAAGAGGAACCCCCAGGTCGCTGCGGCGGCGGGCGTGCCGAGCCGGCGCGCCTCGAGCGGCTGCGCGCGGATCGAGGACAGGAAGAGGGCCACCCCGAGCTCGTGGAGGAAGGCGCGCGACTCGGAGGCGCCGCCGGAGGGCCGGGTCGAGAGGCGGACGTCGTCGGGAACCCGGACCGGCACGGTGAGCGGGCGCTGGCTCTTTCCCGCCGCCGGGCGATCGTCGAGCCTCACCCGGGTGCCGAGGTCGATGCCGGCGGCCTGGGCCGCGGCGCGCCCGTCGGGAACCAGGTTCGCCGCCGGGTGGGCCCGGGGCTCGTGGGAGGCGCGCAGGATGCGCGGGAGATCCCGCGCCTGGGTGGCGGCGAACGAGGCGCCGACCTCCTGCCGGGCGAGCGCGTCCATGGCGGCGCAGTAGCC
>JBAVCR010000510.1:0-6353 GCA_049586815.1 Anaeromyxobacteraceae bacterium | reverse complement strand
GCGCGGGTGCGGGCGAGGGGCCGGTGGTCGTCACCCCCGACCGGCCCGGCCTCTGGCAGGTGAAGGTGCGGGACGCCGCCCGGGGGGCGGAGCGGCTCGACCCGGCCCTCGCCTTCGCGGTGCGGGCCGACCCGCGCGAGTCGGACACGCGACGCCTCGAGCCTGCCGAGCTCACCGCCTGGTTCGGCGGGGAGGCGCTGGTGCGCGTGGCCCAGGACGGGAAGCCCGCCGTCCGGCACGAGGTTCCGCTCTGGTCGTGGCTGTTCCTCCTCGCCGTGGCGGCCTTCCTGGTCGAGGGCTTGCTCCTCGCCTGACGCGCCGCCAAGATGGCGCGGCATGTCCTCCCGACTCGACGCCGACTGCGCCGGCCTCCTCAGCGTGGGGTTCGACGGCACGACCCCATCGCCCGAGGTGAAGGAGCTCCTGCGCCGCGGCGTGTACGGGGTCATCCTGTTCGCGCGCAACGTGGAGAGCGCGGCGCAGGTGGCGGAGCTCTCCGCCGCGCTGAAGCGCGAGGCGGGTCGCCCGCTCCTCGTCTCGGTCGACCAGGAGGGCGGCAGGGTGGCGCGGCTCCGGGCCCGCCACGGCTTCACCGAGCTGCCTCCCATGCGCGCGCTCGGCGAGACCGGCGACGAGGCCACCGCCTTCGACGTGGGCGCGCTCCTGGGCCGGGAGCTCCGCGCCGTGGGGATCGACCAGGACCACGCCCCGGTGGTCGACGTCGACACCAACCCCGCGAACCCGGTCATCGGCGACCGCTCGCTCGGCCGCGACCCCGTGCTCGTCTCCCGGATGGGCGCGGCCCTCGCCCGCGGGCTCCAGTCGGCCGGGGTGGCCGCCTGCGCGAAGCACTTCCCCGGTCACGGGGACACGAGCCAGGACTCCCACGTGGCGTTGCCGCGCCTCCCGCACCCGCTCTCCCGCCTCGAGGCCGTGGAGCTCGCCCCCTTCCGGGCGCTCGCCCGGGCCGGCGTGGCCTCGGTGATGACGGCCCACGTGATCTTCGAGGCCCTCGATCCGGATCGCCCCGCCACCCTCTCCCCGCCGGTCATGGAGCTCCTCCGGGGATCCTGCGGGTTCGACGGCGCCGCCCTCTCCGACGACCTGGAGATGGCGGCCGTGGCGGCCCATTTCCCCCTGGAGGAGGTGGTTCCGGGGGCCGTCCGGGCCGGGGTCGACGGGCTCCTCGTCTGCCACCGTCCGGACGTCCAGCACCGGGCCATCGACCTCCTGCGCCGGGCGGTGGAACGCGGGGAGGTGTCGGCCGCCCGGCTCGCCGAGGCCCGGGCCCGGATCGCACGGCTCCTGTCCTGGGCGCGTCCACCCGGGGACCCCGGCGCCGGCCTGACCCGGCTCCGGACCCCCGAGGCCCTGGCGCTCTCCGGGCGCCTGCCCGCCCACGCCACCGGGAAGGATCCCACCGCCGCCTGAGGCCACGGCCTTTCCCGCCCGTCGAGGCGTGTGCTAGATCGACGTTTCCGCTTTCTCGACCGGAGGTTCCGATGCGTGCAGCCCGTGCCGTGGCACTCCTCGCAGCATCCCTCGCCGTGGTCGCCTGCCAGGGAAAGAAGCCCGAGGCCGAGGCGGCCGCGAAGCCGGTCGCGGCTCCCGCCCCGGCGAGCGACAAGATCCTGGTGGGTCACGTCGGCTCCATGACCGGGTCGGAGGCCACCTTCGGGCAGTCGACCGACAACGGCATCAAGCTCGCCATCGAGCAGTGGAACGCCAAGGGCGGCGTGAAGGGCAAGCCCATCACGCTGCGCACCTACGACAGCCAGGGCAAGCCGGAGGAGGCCGCGGTGGCGGCCACGCGCCTCGTCGTGAACGACAAGGTGAACCTGCTCCTCGGCGAGGTGGCCTCCTCGCGCTCGCTCGCCATGGCGCCGGTGGCGGACGCCAACGGGACGGTGATGATCACCCCGTCGTCCACCAACCCCCGGGTCACGAAGGACAAGGACAAGGTCCGGCCCTACGTGTTCCGGGTCTGCTTCATCGACCCGTTCCAGGGCACGGTGATGGCCAAGTTCGCCCGCCACGACCTCAAGATCGACCGGGTCGCCATCCTGCGCGACGTGGGCAACGACTACTCGATGGGGCTCGCCGACTACTTCCTCGCCAAGTTCAAGGAGCTCGGCGGGACCATCGTCGACGACCAGAGCTACAAGGCCGGCGACCAGGACTTCAAGGCCCAGCTCACCGCCATCAAGAACAAGAATCCGCAGGCCATCTACGTGCCCGGGTACTACACCGACGTGGCCCTCATCGCGCGCCAGGCCCGCGAGCTCGGCATGAAGCAGCCGCTCCTCGGCGGCGACGGCTGGGACTCGGTGAAGCTCTACGAGATCGGCGGCAAGGCCATCGAGGGCTCCTTCTTCTCGAACCACTACTCGCCCGACGACCCGAGCCCCCGCATCCAGGAGTTCGTGAAGGCCTACAAGGCCCGGTTCGGCTCGGTCCCCGACGGGCTCGCCGCGCAGGGCTACGACGCCGCCATGGTCGGGTTCGACGCCATGAACCGCGCCCCCGACACCTCCGGCGCGGCCGTCCGCGACGCCGTCGCCGCCACCAAGGACTACCCGGGCGTCACCGGCATCATCACCATCGACCAGAACCACGACGCCGTGAAGCCGGCGGTGGTGCTCGAGGTGAAGGACGGCAAGTCGTCCTACGTCACCACCGTCGCTCCCTGATCGACGCCGCCGGCGCCGCCCCCGCGTTGACCGAATTCCTCCAGCACGTCGTGAACGGGGTCTCGCTGGGGACCATCTACGCCCTCATCGCGCTGGGCTACACGATGGTCTACGGGGTCCTGAAGCTCATCAACTTCGCCCACGGCGACGTCTACATGGCGTCGGCCTTCGCCGGCTTCTACATCGCGACCGCGCTCGGGGTCCGGGACCACCCCACCCTCGGCAAGGCGGTGGTGGTCTTCGTGGGGTCCATGGCCGCCGCCGGGGCGCTGGGCTGGGCCATCGAGCGATTCGCCTACCGCCCGCTCCGCGCCCGTCCGCGCCTCACCGCGCTCATCACCGCCATCGGGGTCTCCTTCCTCCTCGAGTACGGCTTCCAGCTCCCCAGCCTGCAGGCCCAGGGACGGACCTTCGAGGAGGTCCTGCAGGGCTGGGGATGGGGCGTGCCAGGCTGGCTCCACGGCCTCGTGGGGATGCTCCCCGCCGACTTCCCGCCCGGCCCGACGCCGCGGTTCTTCCCGGAGCCTTTCGTGCGGGTCGACTGGACGGTGCTGGGGGGAGTTCACGTCTCCAACTACGACGTGGTCTCCTTCCTGGTGGCCGTCGCCTTCATGCTCGGCCTCCAGTGGATCGTCTACCGGACCCGCTTCGGCACCGCCATGCGCGCCGTCTCCTTCGACCCGAAGGTGGCCGGCCTCATGGGCATCCCGGTGAACCGGGTCATCGCACTCACCTTCGTGCTCGGGAGCGTGCTCGCCGCGGTGGCGGCGCTCCTCGTGGCCGGCTCGCGCCCGCGCATCGACCCGATCATGGGGCTCATGCCCGGCCTCAAGGCCTTCGTGGCCGCCGTGTTCGGGGGCATCGGCAGCGTGCCCGGCGCCATGCTGGGTGGCATCGCGCTCGGGCTCGCCGAGGAGATGGTGGCCGGCTACGCGGTCTCCTCGTTCCGCGACGGCATCGCCTTCGCGATGCTCATCCTCGTGCTGCTCTTCCGGCCCGAGGGGCTGCTCGGACGCGTCACCGTGGAGAAGGTGTGATGCGCCGCGCCCGCCTCGTGCTGCGCTCGGTGGCGCCCTTCCTCCTCTCCCTGCCCGTGCTCTGGGCCCTCCAGCGGGCGTCGCCGCCCGACGTCTCGATCGTGCTCGTCTCGATCGCGGTCAACGTCATCCTGGCGGTGTCGCTCAACGTGGTGAACGGGCTCACCGGACAGTTCTCCATCGGCCACGCCGCCTTCATGGCAGTGGGCGCCTACACCGCGGCGCTCATCACCACCGGCGTCCAGGACCTCCAGATCCTGGGGCTCCCGGAGGGCGCCTCCGACCAGGTGATCTTCCTCGGGGCGCTCGTCGCCGGGATGGCGATGGCGTCCCTCGCCGGCCTCGTGGTCGGCATCCCCTCGCTCCGGCTCCGCGGGGACTACCTCGCCATCGTCACGCTGGGTTTCGGCGAGATCATCCGGGTGGTCATCGAGAACACCCGGGTGCTCGGCCAGGCCACCGGCATCTCCGGGCTGCCGCCCTACACGAACGTGGTCTGGGCCGGCATGGGCGTGGTGGCCACGGTGGTGATGGCGCGGCGCCTGCTCCTGTCCACCCAGGGGCGCGCCCTCCTCGCCATCCGCGAGGACGAGGTGGCCGCCGAGGCCATGGGCGTCGACACGGTGGGCTGGAAGGTGCGGGCCTTCGTCATCTCGGCCGCCTTCGCCGGGCTCGCCGGCGCGCTGCTCGTCCACAAGATCCAGCTCGTCACCCCGCGCATGTTCACCTTCGTGAAGTCGATGGAGGTGGTGGTGATGGTGGTGCTGGGCGGGATGGGATCCATCACCGGGTCGATCGTCGCCGCCACCGTGCTCACCGTCGCGCTGGAGTGGCTGCGCGGCCTCGACCAGTACCGCATGGTCATCTTCTCCATGCTGCTCATCGTCCTCATGCTCACGCGCCCCACCGGCATCTTCGGGACGCGCGAGATCTGGGACGCGCTCCCGCGCTTCCTGCGGCGGCGCGGCGCGGGGAGGGCCCGGTGAGCGGGAGCGGCGCGCCGGTGCTCGCCGCCCGCGGCGTGACCATGCGCTTCGGCGGGCTCACCGCGCTCTCCGGCTTCGACCTCGAGCTGCGGGCCGGCGAGCTCGTCGGCCTCATCGGCCCGAACGGCGCCGGCAAGACCACCGCCTTCAACGCCCTCACCGGCGTCTACGCCCCCACCGAGGGCGACGTCGAGGTGGCGGGCACGCGGGTGAACGGGATGCGGCCCCACCAGATCTGCGCGCGGGGCGTGGCCCGGACCTTCCAGAACGTGCGGCTCTTCAAGGAGCTCACGGCCCTCGACAACGTGCGCATCGCCTGCCACGCCGGGTCGCGGAGCGGGTTCACGTCGGCGTGGCTCCTCACCCCCACGCACGACGCCGAGGAGGAGCGCATCCTCGAGCGCGCCGGCGATTTCCTCCGGGTGATGGAGCTCTCCCACCGCCGGGACGAGCAGGCCCGCAACCTGCCCTACGGCGAGCAGCGCCGGCTCGAGATCGCCCGGGCGCTCGCCACCGGTCCCAGGGTCCTCTGCCTGGACGAGCCGGCCGCCGGGATGAACGCCTCCGAGAAGGTCGCGCTCATGGACCTCATCCGGCGCATCCGCGACCAGTTCTCCCTCGCCATCCTGGTCATCGAGCACGACATGCGGCTCGTCATGGGGGTGTCGGAGCGCGTGCTCGTGCTCGACCACGGCGTCACCATCGCGCACGGGCGCCCCGAGGAGGTGCGGGGCGACCCCAAGGTCATCGAGGCCTACCTGGGCGACGGGAAGCTCCGCCTCCGTCCGCCGCGCGAGCCGGCCGGGGAGCCCGCGTGAGGCCGCCCCTGCTCGCGGTCCGGGACCTGGTGGTGCACTACGGCGTCATCCAGGCACTCTCCGGCATCTCCCTCGAGGTCCCGCTGGGCCGGATCGTGGCCCTCATCGGCGCGAACGGCGCCGGAAAGAGCACCACGCTGCGGGCCATCTCGGGTCTCGTGCGCCCCACCTCGGGGGCCGTCGAGCTCGACGGGCGTCCGCTCGGCGGCCTGGCCTCGAACGAGATCGTCGCGCTCGGCGTCGCCCAGGCGCCGGAGGGGCGCGGGATCTTCCTCAACCTCACCGTGCGGGAGAACCTCGACCTCGGGGCCTACCTGCGCCGCGACCGGGAGGGCGTCGACGCCGACCGGGAGCGAGCCCTCACGCTCTTCCCGATCCTGAAGGAGCGCAGCGGGCAGGTGGCGGGGACGCTCTCCGGCGGCGAGCAGCAGATGCTGGCGGTGGCCCGTGCGCTGATGAGCCGGCCGCGGCTCCTGCTCCTCGACGAGCCGTCGCTGGGGCTCGCGCCGCAGGTGGTCGACCGGATCTTCCAGGTCATCCAGGAGATCAACGAGGCCGGGGTGTCGCTCCTCCTCGTGGAGCAGAACGCCAACATGGCGCTGCAGGTCGCGCACCACGCATACGTGCTCGAGACCGGATCCATCGTCATGGCCGGGAGCGGGCGGGAGCTCCTGCGGAGTCCGGACGTGCGCAAGGCCTACCTCGGCGAGTGAACGCCGGGCCGGGTTTCCGTGCGCCGGCGCCGCCCGGTGGCCCCATCTCCGCTCCGCTGGTCCTCGGGGGCGGACGTTCGCGGCTGGATGGCGCCGGGGGGGCCGCGTC
>JBAVCR010000509.1:0-4127 GCA_049586815.1 Anaeromyxobacteraceae bacterium | reverse complement strand
GCCGGCCCGATGAAGCACGGGACGACCGTCATCGCCTTCGTCGAGGATCCGGACGGTTACCGGATCGAGCTCATCCAGGCCCGCCCCTGACCGCGGCGGCCGCGATCGACTCGAGCTCCTGCCAGCGGGCGTAGAGCCGCTCGGTCTCGGCGGCCGCCGCCTCCAGCTCGGCCCGGAGCGCCGCCACCCCCTCCCCGCCCCGCTGGTACGTCGCCGGATCGGAGAGGGAGGCCTCGGCCGCCGCCTTGCGCTCCTCGGCGGCGAGGATGGCAGCCTCGATCCCCTCGAGCTCGCGCTGCTCCTTGAAGGAGAGCTTGCCGGGCTTGCGGGTCCGCTCCGGCTCGGCAGCCGGGGGCGCGGCCGGGCGGCCGCCCACCCTCGCCACCACCTCGGGCGGGGCGCGACGTGCCGCCTCCGCCTGCTCCTTCAGGGTCCGGTAGGTCTCGAAGTTCCCGGGGTAGCGGATGGCCCGCCCGTCCCCCTCGATGGCCACGATGGCGGTGGCCACCTTGTCGAGGAAGTAGCGGTCGTGGGTGACGAGGAGCACGCTGCCCCCGAAGTCGAGGAGCAGGCGCTCGAGCACGTTCAGGGTGACGAGGTCGAGGTCGTTCGTGGGCTCGTCGAGCACGAGGACGTTGGCGCCCTCGAGGAAGAGCCGCGCGAGAAGGAGCCGGTTGCGCTCCCCTCCGGACAGCGCCCGCACCTTCATGCGCTGCATGACCGGGGGGAAGAGCAGGTCGTCGAGGTAGTCGCGCAGCCCCACGCGCCGGTCGCCGATGGTGACGAAGTCCTCGCCCGCCATTCCCGGCGCCCCGCCCCCGGCCGCCTCGTAGACGGTCTGCTCCGGGTCGAGGGCGGCGCGCTGCTGGTCGTGGTAGGCGACGCGGGTCCGGACGCCGGTCACGACCCGCCCGGCGTCGGGCGCGAGCTCGCCGAGGAGCAGGCGCAGGAAGGTGGTCTTCCCGGCGCCGTTCGGGCCGACGATGCCGACCCGCTCCCCCTTCTGCAGGACGAAGTCCACGTCCCGCAGCACCGGGCGGCCGTCGAACGACCTGGCGAGCCCGTGGGCCTCGAGCACCACCTGCGAGAGCCGGGGCGGCGGCGCCACCTGGAGCTCGGCGACCCGGGGGCGGGCGAAGCCCTTCTCGGCGAGGAGCGCCCGGGCCCGCTGGATGCGCGCCTTGCTCTTCGTGCGACGGGCCTCGACGCCGCGCCGCAGCCAGGCCACCTCCTGGGAGATCCAGCGCTGCCGCTTGTGCTCCTCGAGCGCCGACTGCTCCTCGGCGACGAGCTTCTGCTCCAGGAAGGCCTCGTAGTTCCCGGGCCAGCTCGTGACCGTGCCGTCGGGGTTGATCTCGACGATCCGGTCGACCAGGTCGTCGAGGAAGTAGCGGTCGTGGGTGACGAGGACGAGGGCCCCGGAGCGCGCGTCGAGCTCCTCCTCCAGCCAGTCGACCGTGTCGGCGTCGAGGTGGTTCGTGGGCTCGTCGAGTAGGAGCAGGTCGGGCCGGGCGAGGAGCGCCCGGGCGATGGCCACGCGCTTGCGGGCCCCGCCGGAGAGCTCGGCCACCGGCCGGTCCCAGTCCTTCACCCCCAGGCGATCGAGGAGGCGGCGGGCCTCGTGGGCGGTGTCCCAGCCCCCCAGGTGCTCCACCCGGTCGGAGAGCGCGGCCAGCTCGACGAGCATCCGGTCGTGGCGGGCGGGGTCCGGCTCCCGCTCCAGGCGGGCGGCCAGCGCGGCGTGGGCCTGGATGGCCTCGCGGAGCGGCGCCCGGGCCACCTCGAGCTCGGAGGCGACCGTGGCGTCGGGGGGGAACTCCGGCTCCTGGGGGAGGTAGGTGACGGAGGCCCCGCGCCGGAGCTGCACCTCCCCCCGGTCGGGGTCGGCGGCCCGCGCCAGGATGCGCAGCAGCGACGATTTCCCCGACCCGTTCACGCCCACGAGCCCGACCCGCTCCCCCTCCTCGATGGTGAGGGTGAGGCGGTCGAGGATGGTCCGGCTGCCGAAGGCGAGGCCGATCGAGGAAGCGTGCAGCAGCGTCACGGGTTTCCTTGGTACCATGGGGATCCCATGCAGCAGACCGAGAACCTGAACGTCGTCTCCCTCGACCTCATGCCCTCGCCCGACGAGGTCAAGGGTCGCCACCCGCTCTCCGAGAAGGCCGCCGCCACGGTGGTGAACGCCCGCCGGGCCATCGAGGCCATCCTCGACGGGCGCGACCGGCGCCTCTTCGTGGTCGTGGGACCCTGCTCCATCCACGACCCCGCGGCCGGGCTCGACTACGCGCGGCGCCTGCGCGACCTCGCCGGGGAGCTCGCCGACACCTTCCTCGTCGTCATGCGCGTCTACTTCGAGAAGCCGCGCACGTCGCTCGGCTGGAAGGGGTTCGTGAACGACCCCCGGATGGACGACTCCTTCCGCATCGACGAGGGCATGGAGCGCGGGCGCCAGTTCCTGCTCGACGTGGCCGAGCTGGGGCTGCCGGCGGGCACCGAGGCGCTCGACCCCATCGCCCCCCAGTACTACGGCGACCTCATCGCCTGGACGGCCATCGGCGCCCGCACCTCCGAGTCGCAGACCCACCGCGAGATGTCGTCCGGCCTCTCCACCCCGGTGGGGTTCAAGAACGGCACCGACGGCGACATCGAGGGGGCGGTGAACGCCATCCTCTCCGCGGCCGGCCCCCACAGCTTCCTCGGGGTGAGCGGCCAGGGGCGGTCGGCCATCGTCCGGACCCGCGGGAACCGCTACGGCCACCTCGTGCTTCGCGGCGGCGGGGGGCGTCCCAACTTCGACACCGTCTCCATCTCCCTCGCCGAGGAGGCCCTCCAGAAGGCGAAGCTGCCCTGCAACGTGGTGGTGGACTGCTCCCACGCCAACTCCTGGAAGAAGCCGGAGCTGCAGCCGCTCGTCATGCGCGACGTGGTCCACCAGATCCGCGAGGGCAACGCCTCGGTGGTGGGCTTCATGGTGGAGAGCTTCCTCGAGGCGGGAAACCAGCCCATCCCGGCCGACCTCTCGAAGCTCCGCTACGGCTGCTCCGTCACCGACGCCTGCGTCTCCTGGGAGACGACCGTCGACATGCTCCGCAAGGCCCGCGAGGTCCTCCGCGGGGTGCTGCCGGCGCGGGAGCGCCCGGCCCGATGAGCACCCCGGCGCCGGGGCCCGGCCCGGTCCACGTTCCGCGCCCTTCCCTGGCGCGCTTCGCCTGGCTCTCCATCGCCGCGGCGGTGGTCACCATCGCGCTCAAGACGGCGGCCTGGCTGCTCACCGGGTCGGTGGGGCTCCTCTCCGACGCCGCGGAGTCCGTGGTGAACCTGGTCGCTGCGGTCACCACGCTCGGCATGCTGACCGTGGCGGCCCGTCCGCCCGACGAGGAGCACGCCTACGGCCACGACAAGGCCGAGTACTTCGCGAGCGGCGTGGAGGGCGGGCTCATCATCGTCGCCGCCGTCGCCATCGCCTGGTCGGCGGTGAACCGGCTCCTCCACCCCGCCCCCATCGAGCAGCTCGGGATCGGGCTCGCGGTCTCCACCGGGGCCTCGCTCGTCAACCTCGCCGTGGCCCGCATCCTCTTCGCCGCCGGCCGGAAGCACCACTCCATCGCCCTCGAGGCCGACGCCCACCACCTCATGACCGACGTCTGGACGTCGGCGGCTGTGCTGACCGGCATCGGCGTGGTGGCGCTCACCGGCTGGGAGCGGCTCGACCCCATCGTGGCCATCGGGGTGGCGGTGAACATCACCTGGGCCGGAGTGAAGCTCATCCGGCGCTCGGCCCTCGGGCTGCTCGACACGGCGCTCCCCCCGGCCGAGCAGTCCGCCGTGCAGGCCGTGCTCGAGGCACATCGCGGCCCGGAGGTGCAGTTCCACGCGCTGCGGACCCGGCAGGCGGCCTCGCGCCGGTTCGTCTCGGTGCACGTCCTCGTGCCCGGTTCCTGGACGGTGGCGCGCGGCCACGCCCTGCTCGAGGCCATCGAGCGCGGGATCCGCGAGGCCGTCCCCAGGGTGGCCGTCTTCACGCACCTGGAGGCGCTCGAGGACCCCGCCTCGTACGCGGACGAGGGGCTCGACCGGGTCACGGCCACGGCCCCGGAGCCGACCGCCGGACAGTGACGGGGCGCGGC
>JBAVCR010000508.1:0-2431 GCA_049586815.1 Anaeromyxobacteraceae bacterium | reverse complement strand
GGCGGAGAGCGCCCGGATGAGCGGCAGCGTGGCCTTGCCCTCCACGAGGTCGGCGCCGAGCCGCTTGCCGAGCTTCTCCGGGTCGGCGGCGTAGTCGAGGGCGTCGTCGACGAGCTGGAAGGCGGTGCCGATGCCCTCGCCGAAGCGGGCCAGCGCGGCGGGCACGGCCCCGTCCGCGCCGGCGGCCCAGGCCCCGGCCGCGCAGGCCCAGCCGAAGAGCGAGGCGGTCTTCCCCTCGATGACCTGGAAGTAGTCGCGCTCGGTGGCCAGGAAGCCGCCGCGAAGGGAGAGCTGCTTCACCTCGCCCTCGACGAGCCGCCGCATGGTGGCGAGCAGCGCCGGCAGCGCGCGCGCCGCGGCCGGGTGAGCCGCGGTGATCTCGAGCGACCGGGTGAGGAGCCAGTCGCCGGCGAGGACGGAGACGGTGTTGCCCCAGATGACCCGGGAGGCGGGCTGGCCGCGCCGCATGGGCCCGTCGTCGATCACGTCGTCGTGGAGGAGCGTGGCCGAGTGGGTGAGCTCGGCGGCGACGCCGAAGGGCACGGCGGCCGACATCGGGCCGCCGCAGGCGCCGCAGGAGAGGAGGGTGACGGTGGGGCGGATGCGCTTGCCGCCGGCGGCCACGAGGTGGCGAGCGGCGGCCTTCAAGGTGGCCTCGGCGTCGGCGGTGGCCCGGGAGAGCTCCGACTCGAGCGCCTGCAGCTCGTCGAAGAGGCGCGGCACCTGCGCGAGCGCGGCCTGCGCCTTCTCCGGACGGGCGCCGCGCGGGGCGGCCTCCTCGAGCTGCTCGCGGATCACCTTGTCGTCGGACACGTGCGGCGCGATATAGCGCGCCGTCGCCGACCCGGTCAACGAGAGGGTCGTCGACCCGCGGCCGGACATGTCCTAGCCTCTCTCCCGGAGGACCCCGCCGATCCGCTCGATCCGCACGCTCGCCGCCGCCCTGCTGCTCGCCGGAGCCGGCGCGGCCGCCGCGTCGCCGGCGCAGGGGCCGCTCGGCGTGCGCACCACCGGGTCGCTCCGGGACCTGTTCCTCGACGTGGTGCAATGGGACGCTCGCTCCGTCCCCGCGCTCCGGCTCGACGTCGGCTGGGCGGTGGCGAACGACTGGAGCACCCCCACCACCCTCACCCGCGGGGGCGAGCAGGTCGTGGTGCGGCTCGACGAGCAGAGCGACTCCCTCACCGCCGCCGTCCGGTTGCCGTGGGGCGTGGTCCTCGGCGCGCCCCGCGACCCCTTCCTCCGCCGGCTCACCACCGCCCTCGAGCTGCGCGCCACCTGGCACTGGGGCGGCTGGACCGACGGTCTCATCGACGCCTGGCACCGGCTCTGGTCCTTCAACGACTTCGCCCGCCCCGCCTTCCCGTCGAACGAGATCCACCTCGAGCTGCGCCGCCCCGACGGAACCACCCCGGTGGACCTCCACGGGACGACCTTCGCCTTCGGCGACGTGGTGCTGCGCAACCAGGTGCTCCTCTGGGAGGGCGGCGAGCCGCTCCGGGAAGGGACGGAGGCCCGCGCGGGCGTCTCGGCGCGCCTCGACCTCAAGATCCCCACCGGCTCCCTCTCGCGCATGGGCGGCTCGGGCGGCCTCGACCTGGGGCTCGCCCTCCTCGGCACCTGGCAGGCCACCTCCTGGCTCGTCGGCCACGCCATCGTCTCCGGGTCCTGGCTCGGCCCCATGCCGGGTGGCCTCCCGCTCCAGCCCCGCAGCTGGCAGGCCGCGGCCGGGATCTCGCTCGTGGTCCTGCTCGGCGACTTCTCGCTCGTCCTCGAGGACCGCATCTCCACCGCGCCGTTCCAGTGGGGATGGAGCTTCGTCGAGGTGAACCCGGAGTGGAACCTGCAGTCGAGCGCGACCAACGCGGTGCAGCTCTCCCAGAACATGATCACCGGCGGGGTGCGCCTCGGTCCGGTCACCCTCTGGTTCCAGGAGGACTTCAACGTGGGGAACGTCCCCGGCCTGGGGCCGACCTGGTTCTACGACTCGAACGCCCCCGACCTCTCGGTGGGGCTCACCCTCACCTTGCAGCCCTGAGGCGTCCCCGCGCCGTGTTACGGTCCCCACGATGCCGAGCGTGAAGCTTCTCGTCGCCTACGACGGCACCCGGTACGTGGGCTGGCAGGTGCAGCTGAACGGGCCCTCCATCCAGGCCGAGCTGGAGGCGGCGCTCTCCACGCTCCACGGGGAGCCGGTGCACGTCACCGGCGCCGGACGCACCGACGCGGGCGTCCACGCTGCGGGCCAGGTGGCGAGCTTCGCGGTCGAGCGGCCGCTCCCGATCTCCGCCTACGTGAAGGGGATGAACGCGCTCCTCCCCGAGGACGTCGCGGTGACGGCCGCCGAGGTCCGGGACGGGCCCTTCGACGCGCGGCGCGACGCCCGCGGGAAGCGCTACCGCTACCGCATCGAGAACCTCCCCACCCGCGC
>JBAVCR010000507.1:0-2101 GCA_049586815.1 Anaeromyxobacteraceae bacterium | reverse complement strand
CGCCGAGGCCGTCGCCGCCGACCCGGGGCTTCCGGCCGCGCTCGCCCTGCAGGGCGACGCGCTCCGGCGCACCGGGAAGCCGGAGGGCGCGCGCCAGGCCTACCTGGCCGCGCTGCAATCCTCTCCCACCCATCCCCGCGCGGCCTACGGGATGGCCAAGCTCGCCCTCTCCGGCCGCGCCCGCGCCGAGGAGGCCTACCCGGCCCTCGAGCGCATCCTCGCCGATCGCGAGGGGACGCCCGGCAACGAGCGCGCCCGCGCCGCGCTCCACCTGGCCGCGCTGCAAGGACGGGCCGGGGATCGCGCCGCCGTGCAGCGCACGCTCGACGCGTCGGGAGCGAGCGGCGCCGACCGCGCCTGGCTCGAGCGCGCCGTGGCCGAGGAGGAGCTCTCCCGCACCGGGTTCCGCGTCGTGGACGGCGCGCCGCCGTCGCTCGTGAGCGCGAGCGACGACGACCCGTACGTTCCGCTCCCGCCTCCGCCCCCGCCGGAGCCGCCACGGGTGGAGAAGAAGGCCGCACCCGCCAAGAAGGTCGCGGCGAAGCCCAAGCCGACCGGCAAGTCCAAGGCGACGAAGGGCACCCCCGCGAAGCCGCCGGCGAAGAAGTCCACGAAGCCCTCCTCGAAGAAATAGCCGGGCGCCTCCGCCCCCCTGTCGAGACGTCCCCGCCGGGAGGTGCACGAACCTCGTGCATGCGACTGCGCGACGGACGGGCATCGGCGTGCGCCCCTGCCCGGTAAACGCGCTCCACGATTGCCCGGGATGCCGGCACGGCCCCTGCACAGGGTCCGTGCACCCCACCCTCCGCGGAGGATCACCCCCCATGAATCCCATCAACTCCGGCGACACCGCCTTCGTCCTCATGAGCGCGGCGCTCGTCATGTTCATGACGCCAGGCCTGGCCTTCTTCTACGGCGGCCTCGTCCGCGCCAAGAACGTCGTCCACACCATGATCCTCTCCATCGTCTGCATGGCGGTGGTGGGGGTGCTCTGGGCGCTCGTCGGGTACAGCCTCTCCTTCTCGCCCGGCAAGGTCGACTGGTTCCTCGGCGGCGCCCACTGGTTCGGCATGCGCGGAGTCGGCGCGGACGTGGCCAAGGACCTCGCCCCCACCATCCCGCACGTGGCGTTCATGCTCTTCCAGGGGATGTTCGCCGTGATCACCCCGGCCCTCATCTCGGGCGCGCTCGTCGAGCGCATCCGGGTGAAGGCCTTCGTCCTCTTCGTCGTGCTGTGGAGCCTCATCGTCTACTCCCCGGTGGCGCACTGGGTATGGGCGCCGGGCGGCTGGCTGCGCGCCCGGGGCGTCCTCGACTTCGCGGGTGGCACCGTCGTCCACATCAACGCCGCGGCGGCCGCCCTCGTCGGCGCCGTCCTCCTCGGCAAGCGCCGCGGACTCCGCGCGCCGTCCGTGCTGCCGCACAACGTCCCGTTCGTCATCCTGGGCGCCGGCATGCTCTGGTTCGGCTGGCTCGGCTTCAACGGCGGGTCGGCGCTCGCGGCCAACGGCCTCGCCGCGTACGCCTTCGCCAACACCTTCTTCGCGCCCGCGGCCGCGGCCGCGGCGTGGGGCCTCGCGGAGCTCTTCTTCTTCCACGGCAAGATGTCCGGCGTCGGGCTCGCCTCCGGCGCGGTCGCCGGCATGGTCGCCATCACCCCTGCCTGCGGATTCGTGACCCCGGGCTCGGCGCTCCTCATCGGCGCGCTGGCCGGCATCGCCTCGCTGCTCGCCGTGCGGCTCCGTCCCAAGCTCGGGATCGACGACTCCCTCGACGTGTTCGCCGTGCACGGCGTCGCGGCGACCCTGGGCGCCCTCCTCACCGGCGTGCTCGCCACCAAGCTCGTGAACCCGGACGCCGCCGACGGGAGCCTCACGCTCCTCGGCTGGCAGGCGGTGGGCGTCCTCGTCACCCTGGTGTGGTCCGGCGGTCTCTCCTTCGTCCTCTACAAGATCGTGGGCGCCATCTTCCCGCTCCGCGCCGACGAGCAGGACGAGTGGAACGGCATGGACTCCTCGGAGAGCGGCGAGCGCGGCTACATCCACACCGACATCGATTCGAGCTCGGGCGGCACCGTCAACGCCTGACGGCGGCCCCCGAC
>JBAVCR010000506.1:0-5971 GCA_049586815.1 Anaeromyxobacteraceae bacterium | reverse complement strand
AGCCGGACGGGCGCCGCGCCGCCGAGGCGCGGGCCGCCCTGGAGCGCTTGCGCCCCTGAGGGGCCCCGGTAGATAACGAGGCCGCCCGGCCCCCGGGCGCCGGAGCCATGTCCCCTTGAAGGTCCTGGGAATCGAGACGAGCTGCGACGAGACCGCCGCCGCGGTGGTGGAGGACGGTCGTCGTGCGCTCTCCGACGTGGTCGCGACCCAGATCGAGATCCACCGGCGCTGGGGCGGCGTGGTCCCGGAGCTGGCGAGCCGCAACCACGTGGTCCAGGTCATGCCGGTGGTGGACGAGGCCCTGCGAAAGGCGGGCGTCGGCCCCGGGGACCTGGACGGCATCGCGGTGACGTCGGGCCCCGGGCTGGTGGGGGCGCTGCTCGTCGGCGTGCAGGTGGCGAAGGCGCTCTCGCTCGGCTGGCAGGTGCCGCTCGTGCGGGTGAACCACCTGGAGGGGCACCTCGTCGCCACGTTCCTCTCCGACGAGGCGCCGGAGTTCCCCTACCTCGGCCTCGTGGTCTCGGGCGGACACACCTCGCTCTACGTGGCCGAGGACTTCGGGCGCTACCGGCTCCTCGGGCAGACCCGCGACGACGCCGCCGGCGAGGCCTTCGACAAGGGAGCGAAGCTCCTCGGCCTTCCCTACCCGGGTGGCGTGGCCATCGACCGGCTGGCCCGCGGCGGGGACGCGCGCGCGGTGAAGTTCCCACGCGCCATCGTGAAGGGCGGCCCGCTCGCCTTCAGCTTCTCGGGATTGAAGACCGCGCTGCGCGAGCACGTGCGGCGCGGCGGGGTGCCCACGGGGCAGGCGCTCGCCGACCTGTGCGCGAGCTACCAGGAGGCCATCGTGGGCGCGCTCTCGGCGAAGCTCTTCCGCGCGGCGCGCGAGCTGCAGCTCGACCGGGTGGTGCTCTCCGGGGGCGTGGCCGCGAACGGCCGCCTCCGGGCCGTGGTGCAGGAGCGGGCCGCGGAGTACGAGGGCATGCGGGTCTTCCTGCCGGCGCCGCGCCTCTGCACCGACAACGCGGCCATGATCGCGGTGGCCGGGACGCACGCCCTCCTGCGCGGCGAGCGCTCCGGGCCGGGACTCGAGGCCGACGCCGCCTGGCGGCTGGGGAGCTAGCAGGTGACCTGGCCCTCCCCCCGCGAGCTGCTCGAGCGCCACGGCCTCCGGGCCAAGAAGAGCTGGGGGCAGAACTTCCTCGCCGACGCGTCGGTGCAGGACGCCATCGCCCGGCTGGCCGTGGAGCGGCCGGGGGAGGTGGTGGTGGAGATCGGCTCCGGCCTCGGGCACCTCACCGAGCGGCTCGTCGCCCACGGGGCCCGGGTGGTGGCGGTGGAGCGCGACCGCGACATGGCGCGCGTGCTGCGCGCCGAGCTGGGGGACCGGGTGACGGTGGTGGAGGCCGACGCGGCCCGCGCCGACCTCGCCGGGCTGGCGACGCGGGCTCCCGGTGGCGGGGCCGCGGGGCGCGTGGCCGTGGCCGGGAACATCCCGTACCACCTCACCGGCCCCATCCTCTTCTCGCTCCTCGATCAGGCCGACGCCGTGTCGCGGGCCGTGCTGCTCGTGCAGCGCGAGGTGGCGGAGCGGCTGGCCGCCGCGCCGGGCACGAAGGACTGGGGGCTGCTCTCGGTGCTCCTCGGACAGCGGGGCCCGGTCGAGATCGACCGGGTGGTGCCGCGCGGCGCCTTCCACCCGCCTCCGCGCGTCGACAGCGCGGTGGTGCGCATCGACCTGCACGGGCGCACGCCGGGCTCCGTCGATCCGCGGCGCTTTAGACTATTGGTGAAGGGCGGGTTCGGCCAGCGGCGCAAGACGCTGCGGAACGCGCTCGAGGCGGCGCGGATCGCGCCGCGCGAGGCGCTCGGGGCCGCCTTCGAGGCCGCGGGCATCGAGCCGGGACGGCGCGGCGAGACGCTCACGGTGGAGGAGTGGGAGGCGCTCGACCGGGCCCTCGGTCCGCCGCAGGATTTCTGAAAAGCCGAGTCAGCACGAGCCGTTGCGGACTCCGGCCGTCCCGCGGGCCCGCCGCCGCCATGGGCCCCGGACGGGGTAGGGAGTTTTCCCCCCGCCTTCCCCGGAGCGCGCCCCCCGTCGCCCCGGGCGCCCGGCAGCGCCCCGACCGGACTCTTTCCCCGCGGGCCCGGGAGTGCTCCCAATATCGATGCGGTGCCGGATCGACGACACTCCTCGGTGAAGAGGGCATTCAAACCCGGAGTGAAGGAGACGACACCATGACGACGATCAGCGGCGGCAGCGCGGTGCAGGGTGGCTACTACCTCTCGAAGTCCAACTGGGAGATCTTCCCGGTCGAGCGCGACGGCCAGCGCCTCCCCGGCCCCGCGGCCGAGCACTACGTGAAGCTCCCGACGGCCGCCGCCTTCGCGCTCATGCCGGTCCTGGGCGGGCTCATGGTGGTCTTCCTCCCCTTCATCGGCCTCTACCTGACGGCGCAGGCCGCGCTCCGCCCGCTCGTCGGCATGTTCCAGCGCTCGGCGCAGGACCTGGCCGCGACGGTCACCCCCGGCTGGCAGCCCGGCGAGGCGCACTTCACCGGCAAGCGCTCGGAGGAGAAGGCCGCCGAGGAGACCCCGGCCAAGGAAGCCAAGCTCGCGGAGCTGGCGAACGAGATCGACGCGAAGCGCCGTTCGTAGTGACCCACGCGGCAGCGGAAAAGGAGAGGAAGCCATGGCACGGTACGAAGGCGGCAGTCGGGTCCCCGGCGGCTACTACTGGAATCCCCGGCGCTGGAGCATCACCCCGGTGCGCGAGGACGGGTCGAAGCTTCCGGGCACGGCCGCGGATCGCTACCTCCGGGTCCCGTTCGCGGTGGCGCTGGTCCTCGCGCCGTTGCTGGGCGGCCTCTTCGTGGTCTTCCTGCCCTTCATCGGCCTCGCGCTCCTCTTCCAGTGGGCGTTCCTGAAGGTGACGGGCTCGGCGAAGGCCGGCGCCCGCGACCTCGCCGCCACGGTCACTCCGGGCTGGCGGCCTGGCGAGGTCCACATGACGGGACGTTCCCTGGATCCGAAGCACGAGGAGCTGCCGCACGGCGGCGCCGGCGAGACGGCGCTGCGGGACGTCGCCGACGAGGTGGCGCGCCGCCGCTCCCTGGAGGACGGCAAGGACGGGTAGCGACTCCCCGTTCCCCCCATGCCTTCGGCGCCGGCTCCCGCGAGGGAGGCCGGCGTCGTCATTTCTCGTCGAGTGAAGAAAAGCTGGGCGCCCTTCCGAAAGTTCCGCCGCCCGCCGCCGCCACGCCCCGCCGCCGAAAGGGCACCCATTCCCGCTGCCGCGCTAGATGCCCGCGGCCCGCGCCGTCGCGAGGAGCAGGCTCATGTTGCGAGCCCCGTTCTCGCCCAGGTACCGTCGGAAGGCCCCTGCATCGAGCCTCATCGCCTGGATCGTCGCCTCGACGACGTCGTCGTAACTCTTCGCGCCCGGCTTGCGGAGCTCGATGGCGATCTTGAGGATCGCCCTCTGATAGGCCGGATCGACCGCGCCGTCCGCGGTCGACCCCTTCACCTGCCTCCGACCCGCCCCCGGCCCACGCCGCCCTGCCACCATCCTGCCTCCGCGTTGCATGCCGTGACGTCGACCCGCGTGACCCTACATGACATGACGTTGCGGGGTCAACATTTTGGGCCCCGCACGCCCCACGTGGACACCTCCCCCGGGGGTGTGGCAAGCTCGCGCAACGTCAATGGAAAAGTCGAGGTACATCGCCATCGAGGGTCCCATTGGCGTGGGCAAGACCACGCTCGCGACGGTGATGGCCGACCGGCTCGGGGGGCGGGTGGTGCTGGAGGCGGTGGAGGAGAACCCCTTCCTCCCGGGCTTCTACCAGGACCGGAAGAAGCACGCGTTCCAGGCCCAGATCTTCTTCCTGCTCTCCCGCTTCCAGCAGCAGCAGGAGCTCTTCCAGCAGGACCTGTTCAGCCAGGTCACCATCGCCGACTACCTCTTCGCGAAGGACCGGATCTTCGCGAGCCTCACCCTCGACCCGAACGAGCTCGCGCTCTACGAGCGCATCTGGCAGGTGCTGGGCGCCCGGGTGGTGAAGCCCGACCTGGTGGTCTACCTGCAGGCCCGGCCCGACGTGCTGGCCGCGCGGATCCGCAAGCGCGGCCGCGATTTCGAGCGATCCGTGTCCGGCGAGTACCTGGAGCAGGTGAGCCGCGCCTACGGCGACTTCTTCTTCCACTACGAGGACACCCCGTTGCTCGTGGTGAACACGAGCGATATCGACCTCGCCGACGAGGGCGACCTCGAGGCGCTCCTGCGCGAGATCCGGCGCCACCGCCGCGGGCGGCTCCACTTCAGCCTGACCCACGGCAAGTAGCCCGCCGTTATCCGTGGCGCCCGCCGGCCGTGCCGGGGTAGATTTCCGTCCTCCCAATGGGCGGGACCCCGCGAAGGGGCCTACACCGGAGGCGAAGCGCCATGTCCAGCCAGACCGCCCCGCGCAAGCGGGTGACCATCCACGAGCTGCGTCGCATGAAGGGCGCCGGCGAGAAGATCGCCGTGGTGACCGCCTACGACTCCACGAGCGCTCGCCTCGTCGACCGCGGCGGCGTCGACGTGGTCCTGGTGGGCGACTCGCTCGGCATGGTGCTCCAGGGGCACGACTCCACGCTCCCCGTCACCCTCGACCAGATGACCTACCACTGCGCCTCGGTGCGCCGTGGCCTCGCCCGCAGCCAGAGCCGCGCCCACCTGGTGGGCGACATGCCCTTCGGCAGCTACCAGGCCTCCGCCGACGAGGCGGTGCGGAACGCCACACGGCTCGTGGCCGAGGGCGGCGTCGAGGCGGTCAAGCTCGAGGGGGGCGCCGAGTTCGCCGAGGTGATCGGCCGCATCGTCCGCGCCGGCATCCCGGTCATGGGGCACGTGGGGCTCACCCCGCAGTCGGTCCACAAGATGGGCGGCTACGTGGTGCAGGGGCGCGACTCCGAGAAGGCCCAGAAGCTCGTCGCCGACGTGCACGCGCTCGAGGCGGCGGGCTGCTACGCGGTGGTGCTGGAGTGCATCCCCGCCGAGCTGGCGCGGCTCGTCTCCGGCCAGGTCGGGATCCCCACCATCGGCATCGGCGCCGGCCCCCACACCGACGGCCAGGTGCTCGTCTTCCACGACCTCCTCGGCCTCGAGACCGAGTTCAAGCCGAGGTTCGTGAAGCGCTTCGCCGACCTGGGGCCGGCCGCGGTGGCCGGCGTCGAGGCCTACGTCGCCGAGGTGAAGGGCGGCGCCTTCCCCGCCGAGGAGCACAGCTTCCACGCCCCCTCGCTCCGGCTCCTCCAGGTGGTGCCCCCGCTGCCCGCCGGCGACGACGACCATGCCGGCGTCGTGGGGGCGCCGGTCTAGTCCGTGGAGCTCATCCGCGATCCCTCCACCTGGCAGTCGCGCTGCACCGCGGCCCGCGACGGGGGGACGCGCATCGCGCTCGTGCCGACCATGGGCTACCTGCACGACGGCCACGTCTCGCTCATGCGCGAGGCCCGCCGCCGGGCCGACCAGGGCGGGAAGCGCGGGCTCTCGCTCGCCACCATCTTCGTGAACCCCACGCAGTTCGGCCCCGGCGAGGACCTGGCCCGCTACCCGCGCGACCTCGAGGGGGACCTCGAGAAGTGCGGCAAGGCGGGGGTCGACCTCGTGCTCGCGCCCGAGGATCCCCGGGCGGTCTACCCGCCCGGCTTCCAGACCTGGGTGGAGGTGGAGGAGGTCTCGAAGGGGCTCTGCGGCGACCGCCGCCCCGGCCACTTCCGCGGCGTGGCCACGGTGGTGGCGAAGCTCCTCGGCCTCTCCCGGGCCCACGTGGCCCTCTTCGGCGAGAAGGACTGGCAGCAGCTCCAGGTCATCCGCCGCATGGTGCTCGACCTCGACATGGGGGTCGAGGTGGTGGGGATGCCCATCGTCCGCGAGGCCGACGGGCTCGCCATGTCCTCCCGAAACGCCTACCTCTCCCCGGAGGAG
>JBAVCR010000505.1:0-3470 GCA_049586815.1 Anaeromyxobacteraceae bacterium | reverse complement strand
GCAGCGATGCGGAGTCGCGCCCGCGGAGGAGCCGCCAGGTCCCGAGGGGGAAGGCCACGATGCCCGCCCCGCCCACGAGGCCGCCCACGAACTCGGCGAACGAGCGGAGGGTGGCCCCGGTCGCGGCCCCGCCGTGGCGGACCTGGAACGAGATGGCGATCCAGTCGTGGGCGGCGTTCCAGGCCAGGTTGGGCAGGAAGACGAGGACGGCCGCCGCGCCGCCCAGCCAGGGCCAGGGGGTGCGGAGCTCCCGACGCAGCTCCCCGTCGAGCGCGACGAGGAGGAAGAGCGCGGGGGCGAGGAGCGCCGCGGTGTACTTGGAGAGGAGCGCGAGCCCGACGGCGACACCGGCGACGATCCAGGCCCGGCCGCGCGCCCGGGCGAGGAGCCAGGTGGCGGCGGCGAAGGCGGCCTCCACGGGGGCGTCGGGGAGCGCGAGGCCGCCGGTGAGGAGGAGGATCGGGGAGGTGGCGGCGAGGGCGGCGGCCACGGGCGGGGCGCGCGGGTCGTCCGTGAGCTCCCGGGCGAGGAGCCCCGCGAACACGACGGCGAGTGCGCCACAGGCGACGAAGAGGATCCGGACGCCGAGCTCCCCCGGGAGGACCGCCGTCCCGGCGCGGACGAGCCAGGCCACGACGGGAGGGTGATCGAAGTACCCGAGCGCCGGACGGCGCGACCACATCCAGTAGTAGGCCTCGTCGGCGTAGAGGTCGAGCCCGTGGAAGAGGAGCAGCCGGAAGGCCGCCGCGCCGAGCGCGATGCCCCAGACGACCTGCATCTCGCGCCGGCGCCCCTGCATGGCCGCGCATCCTACATGGAAGAGGGCGCGCTCGCCCCTTGCCCGGATGGGCGAAACACCATAGGTATCGGCTTTCCGTTCCAGCGGATGGGGAGCAATCGTGACGTTCCGGGAAGCGGTCGAGAAGCGCGTCCTCGTCTTCGACGGGGCCATGGGGACCCAGATCCAGGGGTTCGACCTCAAGGCCACCGACTTCGGCGGCAAGGAGGGGGCGAACGACCTGCTCACGCTCACCCGCCCCGACCTGGTGGAGGCCATCCACGCCCGCTACTTCGCGGCCGGCTGCGACGTGGTGGAGACGAACACCTTCGGCTCCTCCCGCCTGAAGCTCGACGAGTACGGGCTCGGCCACCGCACCTACGAGGTGAACTTCCGCGCGGCCATCCTGGCCCGGCGCGCCGCCGACCGGCTCGGCACCCCCGACCACCCCCGCTTCGTGGCCGGGTCGATGGGACCGACGGGGATGCTCCCCTCCTCCTCGGACCCGGCCCTCTCCGCCATCACCGGCGACGCCCTCGAGAAGATCTTCTTCGAGCAGGCCCGCGGCCTCATCGACGGCGGGGCCGACGCCATCCTCATCGAGACCCAGCAGGACATCCTCGAGCTGCGGGCCGCCGTGCTGGGCGTGGACGCCGCCCGGCGCGAGGCGGCGCGCGACGTCTTCGTGATGGCGCAGCCCACGCTCATCGACGCCTCGGGGCGCATGCTGCTCGGCACCGACGTGTCGGCCGCGCTCGCCACCCTGGAGCGGCTGCCGGTCGACGCGGTGGGCATCAACTGCTCCACCGGCCCCGCCGAGATGCGGGAGAGCGTCCGCACCCTCTGCCAGAAGTCCTCGCACTACGTGTCGGTGATGCCCAACGCCGGGCTCCCCGAGAACGTGAACGGGCGCGCCGTCTACAAGCTCTCCCCCGGGGCGCTCGCCGACGCGCTCGCCGAGTTCGCCGCCGACTTCGGGGTGGACCTGGTGGGCGGGTGCTGCGGCACCACCCCCGAGCACATGCGCGCCGTGGCGGCCCGCATCCGCGCGCTCTCCGCCCCGCGCCGGCGACGCCCCCGCCCGGCGCCCGAGCTCTCGTCGGCCATGAAGGCGGTGCCGCTCGACCTGCAGCCCCGGCCGCTCATCGTGGGCGAGCGGGTGAACGCCCAGGGCAGCCGGAAGGTGAAGGAGCTGCTCCTCGCCGACGACTACGCCGGCCTGGTCGAGATCGCCCGCGGCCAGGTCGAGGGCGGGGCCCACGTCCTCGACGTCTGCACGGCGCTGAACGAACGGGAGGACGAGGCCGCGCAGATGCGCACGCTGGCGCGGCTGCTCGCCCAGAGCGTCGACGCGCCGCTCATGATCGACTCGACCGAGGCCGACGTGATCGAGAGCGCCCTCAAGGTGTACCCGGGGCGCTGCATCGTGAACTCGGTGAACCTCGAGAAGGGCGGCGAGCGGGTCCGCAAGGTGCTGCCGCTCGTGAAGCGCTTCGGGGCGGCGGTGGTCTGCATGACCATCGACGAGAAGGGCATGGCCCAGACGGCGGAGCGCAAGGCTGAGATCGCGCGCCGCACCGTGGCCGTGGCCCGGGAGCACGGGCTCGAGCCCGACCAGCTGGTCTTCGACGCGCTCACCTTCACGCTGGCCACCGGCGGCGCCGAGTACCGGCAGAGCGCGCTCGAGACGCTCGAGGGCATCCGGCGCATCAAGGCCGAGAACCCCGGGGTCTTCACCACGCTCGGCGTCTCCAACGTGAGCTTCGGGCTCGCCAAGGCGGCGCGCGAGGTGGTGAACTCGGTCTTCCTCTACCACGCGGTGCAGGCCGGCCTCGACCTCGCCATCGTGAACCCGAAGGACGTCCGCCCCTACCCGCAGGTCGACGCGAGGGAGCGGGAGCTCGCCGAGGACCTCATCCTCGACCGGCGCGAGGACGCGCTGGCCCGGCTCATCGCCCACTTCGAGGGCAAGGCGCCCCAGGCCGCCGCCACCGCCGAGGCGCTCGGCGCGGGTGAGCCGGCCGAGCGGCGGATCCACCTCCAGATCCTGCACCGCAAGCCGGAGGGGATCGAGGCGCTCATCGACGAGGCGCTGACCCGCCACGAGCCGGTCGTGGTGCTGAACGACGTGCTCCTCCCGGCCATGAAGGACGTGGGCGACCGGTTCGGCGCCGGCGAGCTCATCCTGCCCTTCGTGCTGCAGTCGGCCGAGGTGATGAAGCGGGCCGTCGCCTACCTGGAGCGCTTCCTCGACCGCGTCGAGGGGACGACCAAGGGAACGGTGGTGCTCGCCACCGTGTACGGCGACGTCCACGACATCGGCAAGAATCTAGTGAAGACCATCCTCGTGAACAACGGCTTCACCGTGCACGACCTGGGCAAGCAGGTGCCGGTGGCCACCATCATCGAGAAGGCGGTGGAGACCGGCGCCGACGCCATCGGCCTCTCGGCGCTGCTCGTCTCCACCTCGAAGCAGATGCCCTACTGCGTGGAGGAGCTCGCCCGGCGCAACCTCTCCTACCCGGTGCTCATCGGCGGCGCCGCCATCAACCGCCGCTTCGGCCTGCGCACGAACCTCCTCCCCGACGGCTCGCCCTACGCGGGCGGCGTCTACTACGCGAAGGACGCCTTCGAGGGGCTCGAGCTGGTCCAGGAGCTCGTCGACCCCGCCCGGCGCGAGGCCCTGCGCCGC
>JBAVCR010000504.1:0-1726 GCA_049586815.1 Anaeromyxobacteraceae bacterium | reverse complement strand
GCCCTCGACGGACCCGGCTTCTGGCCCTGGGTCTACCGGGAGCGCTTCCTCCTCCGGCTGCGAAGGAAGGCGCTTCGCAAGGCGCGGGAGCATGCGGGGGCCATCGACGCCGCCGCGGTGGCCGCCTCCCGGACCTTCTCCGCCTACGACGGGCTCGTGACCGCGCCCATCCACGGCTTCGCGAGCGCCCGCGACTACTGGCGGCGCTGCAGCTCGGCCCAGTTCGTGGGCGGCGTCCGCCGGGACCTCCTGCTCCTCTCCGCCGACGACGACCCGCTCGTCCCCGCCGGATCGATCCCGGTGGCCGCGGCTCGCGAGAACCCGGCCGTGACGCTCGAGGTGACGTCGGGCGGCGGCCACGTGGCCTTCGTCTCCGGGCCTCCGCTCCGCCCCGCCTTCTGGGCGGAGGAGCGGGCCATCGACTTCCTGGCCGCGCGACTCGAGCGCATCCCATGACCCCTGGCCGTGGCGAGGCGAACCAGTCCGTCGCCGGGGGAGGCGCCGAGGAGGGGCCGACGCGGCCGCCTGCCGCAGCCAGGAATGCTGCGCCGCAGCCGGGCTCGGGTTCGTGAGATGCCCTCTCGGGGCCGGGTAGCCCCACCCGAAGGCCTCAGGGCACGAGGAGCAGCTTCCCGATGCTGCCCCGCCCCTGCAGCCGCTCGTGGGCCCGTCCCGCCTGCTCGAGCGGGAAGGTCGAGTCGACGCGAGGCCGGATCCGCCCCTCCCCGAAGAGGGCCAGCAGCGCCCGGAGCTCGCCGAGCACCATCTCCTCCTCCCCCCACAGGTGACCCATGTTCACGCCCGCCACGCCCCGGTTGTGCTCCATGAGGGCGAGCGGGGAGAACCGGGGCACCGAGAGGAGCTGCCGGGCCGCGACGAGGAGCGACCGGCGCGGCCCGGTGGCGAGGTTCGCGAAGCCGTAGGTGACGAGCATCCCGGCGGGGCGCAGGAGCGCGTAGCCCTTCTTCCAGTCGCCCCCGCCGAGGGGATCGAGGACGAGGTCGAGGCCGCGACCTCCGGTGATCCGGCGCACCTCGGCGGCGTAGTCGCGCGTCCGGTAGTCGATGGGGTGGTCGCACCCCTCGGCCCGGATCGCGTCGTGCTTCGACGCGGAGGCGGTGCCGAACACGGTCACGCCGGGAACGGTCCGGGCGAGCTGGAGGGCCGCGATGCCCACGCCGCCCGCCGCCATGTGCACGAGCACCGACTGCCCCGCGGAGAGGTGTCCCACGCGGAAGAGGGAGTGCCAGGCGGTGAGGTAGGTCACCGGGAGGGCGGCGCCCTGCTCGAAGGTCATCTCGGCCGGCATCGGCATGGCGTGGTGGGCCGGCAGGACGACCTTCGTGGCCTGGCCGCCGAACCGCACCAGCGCGAGCACGCGGTCGCCCGGCGCGGGGGAAGTCACGCCGGCCCCGACCGCGTCGACGACACCCGAGACCTCGTAGCCGACCACGGCGGGCAAGGGCGGAGCGTCGGGATAGAGCCCCATCCGCGCCATCACGTCGGCGAAGTTGAGGCCGGCGGCCCGGACGTCCACCCGGACCCGCCCGGGCCCGGGTTGCGGGTCGGGAACCTCGCGGACCTCCAGGACCTCGGGACCTCCCTTGCGGGTGATGTAGACGGCGCGCATGTGACCTCCTCGGGTCCTCTAGCCCACGGCGGTGACCGCCGGGGTCCCGGCGCTCCTCCGCGCGGTGTAGCGCACGAGGAGGAGCACGAGCAGGAG
>JBAVCR010000503.1:0-5714 GCA_049586815.1 Anaeromyxobacteraceae bacterium | reverse complement strand
CCACCGGGATCACCGTCACCGCCACGGAGCGGCGAAGCCAGGCGCAGAACCGGTCGGCAGCGCTCGTCCGCCTGCGCGAGCGGCTCCAGGTCCTCTCCCACGTGCCGCGGCGGCGGGTGGCCACGAGGCCCACGCGGGGCGCGAAGGAGCGGCGCCTCGCGGAGAAGCGGGCCACCGCCGAGCGCAAGTCGTCCCGGCGCGACTGGGAGTGAAACAGGCGCCGGGGGCGCCCGGTCTCAGCGGAGGGCGGCGGCCGCGGCGACGGCGCCGGGGAGAGGAAGCGCCTCCACGAGCCCGCGCTCCACGAGCCGATCCACCGACGCGCGGATCTGGGCCGGGGAGGTCCCGCAGGCGTCGAGCGCGCGCCCCAGGTCGGCGAAGGAGCGGCGACCGGGACGGAGCTCCCCGAGCACGACGCCGTCGCAGGGGGAGAGGCCGAGAGGCTCCGACCAGCGCTGCTCGGCGTGGGCGAGCGCGTCCCGGCCGAGGGCCCGCGCCTCCTGCACGGCGGCGCGGTAGGCCTCCTCGGCCGCGACGCCGCTCGGCGACAGCGCGAAGCGCTGGCCGCGGGGCCATCGGCGAGCCGGAGGGGTCTCGGGGGTCGAGAACATGGACGCTTACATGGGCCCGAGCGGGGCGGGTGTCAAGCGCCCCGTGATCGGAGGTTGGTGCGAGTGTGGGTATCCGAAGGGGTATAACGGGGGCCACCCGCCGGGCATTCCGCCCGGGTCCCGGAGGCTTCTTGATCGCGCTTTCCGCCCTCGCCGCCCCACTCGTCGCCATCGCGATCGCCGCCGGCCCTTCCCCCTCGAAGGTCGGCCCGCTCGTCGACAAGGTGGTGGAGGCGTACGGGGGCAGGGCCGCCCTCGAGAAGTACCCGGTGCTGGTCGAGGAGGGCTACGTGGCCGCGCACCAGGCGGCCGACGTGGGGCGGCTCACGCGCATCTACGAGCGGCCCCGCAGGCTGCGCGTCACCATCTCCTACCCGGGCAGCGTCGCCGAGCAGAGGATCCTCGACGGTCCCCGCGGCTGGCGGGACGGGCGCGAGGTGACCGGGACGCCGCCGCAGGCCGCCATGATCCTGCAGGCGGCGCGGATGGAGCTGCCCCTCTCGCTGCTCACCGGCGTCGACCGGCTCGTCGACGAGGGATTGGTCGACCGCGAGGGCAAGAGCCTGCGGGCCCTCACCCTCCCGCTCGGCGACGGCCTCTCGGTGACCGCCGAGATCGACCCCGAGTCGGGCCGCATCGTCCGGGCCGTGGCGCGGATGCCGGGGGGCGTGGGCAGCCTCGAGTTCGTCACCGCCTACTCCGACTTCCGCAAGGTCTCCGGCACCTGGATCGCCTTCAAGGAGGAGAACTTCGTGCAGGGCCGTCACTCCGGGTCGACCGAGCTCCTCACCGTGGAGTACCTCGTGGAGGCCCCGACCGGTGCCTTCCGGCCGTGAGGAGCGCCCCCGGCCCTCGGCCTGCCTGAACTGCGGGTCGACGCTCGTCGAGGCGTTCTGCGCCCGCTGCGGCCAGCGCAACCTCGACGTGCGGATCCCGGCGCGGGAGCTCGCCCTCGACGCCGTGGAGGACGGCCTCTCGCTCGACTCGCGGGTGGCCCGCACGGTGGGGCCGTTCCTCTTCCAGCCCGGCCTCCTCACCGTCGAGTGGACGAGCGGAAGGCGGGCCCGCTACAGCTCGCCGCTCCGGCTCTACCTGCTCACGAGCGCCATCTTCTTCCTCGCGGCGAGCCTCTCCGACGACGCGGGCCCGGCCATCCGGTTCGACACGGACGAAGGCAAGGCGGTCCAGGCCCAGGTCGCGGGCGAGCTCGCCGCGGCCGGGATCGACCCCGCCACCGATCCGGCCGACGTCCTGCGCGGCACCGAGGCCGCCCACCGCAAGCTGCGCGACGCCGGCTGGATCGGCGCGAGGATCGACGACCGCTGGCGCTCCTACGGGAAGCTCACCCTCGAGCAGTTCGCGGCCCGGGTGAACGCCTCGTTCCGGGAGTGGACCCCGCGCGTGATGTTCTTCCTCGTCCCGGCCGCGGTGCTCATCCTGGCGCTCCTCTGGCGCCGGCGCTGGCTCTCCGAGCACGTGGTGCTGGCCCTCCACCTCCACGCCTTCGCCTTCGCGGTCTTCACGGCCATGCTGGCGTTCCGTCTCCTGCCCTGGAGCCTGCCCGGACAGGTCCTGCGCCCGGCGCTGCTCCTCGCCCTCGGCGCCTACTTCCTCCTCGCACTGCGCCGGGTCCACGGGGAGCCCTGGGGTCGCACGATCGCGAAGGGGGCCGTGGCCGGGGTGCTCTACGGCCTGGCCCTCTCGGTCGGGCTCGTGGGGATCGCGCTCCTCGCCCTCTACTTCGGCTGATCGCTGCGTCCCGCGATCGCGGTAGGCCGGATTCGTGGCACGCCCGGCGCCGGTCGGGGGTCTATCCGACGAGGGCGGGCGCGCATCCGCGCCTGGACCGCCGGAGGAGACCATGGACGAGGGAGAGATGCCGGGCAGCGGATCGCTGCTCGCTGCGCGGGTCGAGGCCGCCCTGGCGTTCGCCTGGCGCGTCGAGGGCGACCTCGAGGCCGGGCGGGGGCTCTTCGCCGCACACGAGCACCTGGCGCTCCAGGTGGTCCGGTCGTACCGGGGTTACGGCCTCGATCACGCCGAGTTGACCCGCCAGGCCCGGCTCGGGCTCGCCGCGGCGGTCGACCACTACGATCCGGCCTCCGGGGCCCGGCTGGCCCGCTACGCCCTTCCGTGGATCGAGGCGCGGGTGCAGTCGGCGCTCCTGCGCGCCTGGCCGTCGCTCCCCGACCGCTCCCCGCGCGCCCATCGCCGCCTCTACCTCTCCATGGTCCGGACCCGGGAGGACCTCGCGACCCTCGGGGACGGGGAGGGAGTCGCCTTCGAGGAGGAGCTCGCCTCCCGGCTGCTGCACTGACGACCTAGGTGGCGACGCGCAGGAGCTCGACGAGCGGGTCGTCCGGCTCCCGCGGCCCGTCCAGGTCCACGACGCAGTCGAGCATCCAGTCGACCTCGCCCTGCTCGTCGACGATCCGCTGGACGGCGCTCCACCGGCGCGGTCCCACCTCGGAGAGGAACGTGTTGTCCGGGCGGCGGGCCCGCGGCGTCACGTCGATGCGCTGGTGCTCCGCCCAGTAGGGGGCCATGGCCTCCTCCAGCTTCCGGGGGGTCCACTCCTCGCCCGGCCGCTCCCGGAGGAGCAGCGCCGCCTCCTCGTAGGAACGCCGCGAGAGGGCGCCGAGCAGCCGGTGCAGCTCGGTCCGGACGCGCACCGCGAAGCCGCGGGGATTCGAGGCCGGGTCGATCGCGAAGGCGGGAACCGGGGGCGCCGCCCCGGGCCCGGCGTCGGGGGCCGGGAGCGCCGCCTGGCCGGAGCGCATCCGCTCCCACTCGTCGACGAGGCTCGAGTCGACGCCGCGCACGGTGGCCCGCAGGAAGGCCACCACGTCCTCCAGCGCCTCGTCCCGGTAGGACTCGGGGACGCTCTGGACGAGCGTCTTGTAGGCCTCGGAGAGGTAGCGGAGCAGGACGCCCTCGCTGCGCTGCAGCTCGTACTCGCGGACGTAGTCGTTGAACGACATGGCCCGCTCCACCAGCTCGCGCGCCACCGACTTCGGGCGGATGTTCTCCTGTCCCACCCAGGGATGGATCGCCGCGAAGGCGTTGAAGGTGGCGTAGACGAACTCGGCGTTGGGCTTCGGGTACTCCACGTGCTCGAGCTCCGCCATCCGCTCGTCGTACTCCTTGCCCTCCGCCTTCATGCGGGCCACCGCCTCCCCGCGCGCCCGGTCGAGCTGCTTCCAGAGCACGACGTCGGGATCCTCCAGGATCGACTCCACCTGGGTGAGCACGTCGAGCGCGTAGGTCTCGCGCTGCGGGTCGATGCGCGGCAGGCTGTCGAGGAGGTAGAGCGAGAGGGTGTGGAAGAGCGAGAAGTCGCGCTGGAGGTTCCTGGCCGGCCGGACGTGGCGCCCGCGGTAGCCCTCCACCCCGTGCAGCTCGACCAGGCCGGCCTTCCGCAGCGTGCGGAAGCGCTGGGCGGCGATCCGGCGGTGCCGGGCCCGGGTGTAGTCGTTCCCGTGCGAGCGGGAGATGAGCTCGACGAGCCTTCCGTAACCGCCGCCGCGCCGCGAGGTCTCGCTCTGGAGGAGGTTGAGGAGCAGCCCGAAGCCGACCTCGAAGCGGCTCTCCAGAGGCTCCGGCGGCCGGGTCTGGAGACGCTCGAACGTGGTCCGGTCCCAGGGGACGAAGCCCTTCTGCGGGGGCTTCTTCTTCTCCACCTTCTTCCCGGCGGCCTGCTTCTCGGCGATGCGCTTGTTCTCGATGACGTGCTCGGGGGCCTGTGCGACAACGAACCCGCGATCGTCGAAGCCCCGCCGCCCGGCCCGTCCGGAGATCTGCCGGAAGTCGCGCGCGGCCAGGATGGCCGTCTTCTCGCCGTCGTACTTGCAGAGCTGCGTGAAGAGCACGGTGCGGATGGGGATGTTGACCCCCATCCCGAGGGTGTCGGTGCCCGAGACCACCTTGAGCAGCCCCTGCTGGGCCAGCTTCTCCACGAGCAGCCGGTACTTGGGAAGGAGGCCGGCGTGGTGCAGCCCCACCCCGTGCCGGAGGTGTCGCTGCAGGTCCTTGCCGAAGGGGGTGTCGAAGCGGAAGCCGGTGAGGGCCTCCTTGAGCCGCTCCTTCTCCTCCTTCGAGGAGAAGTTCGCCGACATGAGGTTCTGGGCCTGCTCGGCCGCGGCGCGCTGCGTGAAGTTGACGAGGTAGACCGGGGCCCGGGAGGCGCCCACCAGCTCCTCGATGGTCTCGTGGAGCGGCGTCTCCTGCCAGAGGAAGTCGAGGGGGACCGGCCGGTCCTCGCTCCGCACCACGGCCACCGCCCGCCCGGTGAGGGCGGTGAGCCCCTCGGCGATGGGGGCGACGTCGCCGAGCGTGGCCGACATGAGGAGGAAGCGCGCCCTGTCGAGGAGGAGGAGCGGCACCTGCCAGGCCACGCCCCGCTCCCGGTCGCCGTAGTAGTGGAACTCGTCCATCACCACCGCGTCCACGCGCGGGTTCGCCTCGCGCAGGGCGAGGTTCATGAGGATCTCGGCCGTGCAGCAGACGATGGGGGCGTCCCGGTTCACGGCGCCGTCGCCCGTCATCATCCCCACGTTCTCCGGGCCGAAGAGGCGGCAGAGGTCGAAGAACTTCTCGTTGACGAGCGCCTTGATGGGGCAGGTGTAGAAGGAGCGATCGCCCCGGGCCATCGCCTGGAAGTGGAGGAAGGTCGCCACCATCGACTTCCCGGAGCCGGTCGGCGTCGCGAGGACGACGTGGCGGCCGCCCAGGAGCTCCAGGATCGCCTCCTCCTGCGCCGGGTAGAGAGTGAGGCCGGTGTCCGCGACCCAGGAGACGAAGCGATCCAGGATGGCGTCGTCGCCGAGCGGCGGCGCGCCCGGCGCCGGGAGGAGCGCGGCGAGGGGGGCGAGCGGGGTCATCGCGCTCCCTTCGCGGGGCAGCCGAGCGCCGCGGCGCGCCCCGCGGCGTCGAGAGGAGGGGGGCGCGACCCGGAGAGGGCGATGGCGCGGGCGAAGGCGGTGCAGGCCTCGTCCCGCCGCTGCAGCCGGGTGAGGGCGATCCCCGCCGAGGCCGGGTAGATGGGGCTGCCCGGGTCGAGCGCCGCCGCGGCCTGGAATTCGGCGAGCGCTCCCGGCCAGTCGC